>JALZBM010000122.1 GCA_030947385.1 Vulcanimicrobiota bacterium | reverse complement strand
ATGCAAATGTCCGTCCACTAAATAGTCGACGTGATCTTCGTGCGGAACCGAGCGGTGGCCGCAATACGGGCTATGCTCGTGCGATTTCATGTGCGTCGAGCAGTCGTGGCCGCCGCATTGCGCCGGCGTCGTATCGGTCGCGCCCAGAACGTGCTCGTCGATGTGATCCTCGTGCACGTGGTGCAGATGGCCGTCATGCAGATAATCGGTGTGGGCATCGTGCTTCACCGCAGGGTGTCCGCAGTTTTTTCCGTGCGCGTGTTCGTGCCCGTCGTGCGTCTTATGGTGCATGTTCCGCTTGGTCCTCCGGCCGGCGCCCGCGCTCGGCGGCGTGCGCTATGGCATTCTTAATTAACATACTGACGTGCGAATCCGCAAGTGAGTACCAGATGTGCTTGCCGGCACGCCGGCGTTGCACGAGTCCGTGAACCCGCAACAGCCGTAGCCGGTTCGAGACGGTCGACAGCTCTTCGCCCAGATCTCGCGCCAGGTCGCCCGCGCAGCGTTCCGATTCCAAAAGCAGTCCGATTACCCGCAGCCTGCCCGGATCGGCTACCGCCGAGAAAAGCTCGGCCGCGCTGGTGAGCTGATTGTCCGTATACTTCATAACTTGTTGAACTATTATAGGCTAAGTTAACGAGGCCTGTCAAAAGACGCCCTTCCAGGAACCCCCATTACCGTGGCTTGAAAAGGCGGCTGTTCATGCAAAAGTTGGGAACTGGGCGCCTCGTCGTTACCGGCGGCGCGGGCTTTATCGGCAGCGCGCTGATTTGGGCGCTTAACCGCCGTGGCATCGACGACATTCTCGTCGTCGACCGGCTGCGGTCCGACGAAAAGTGGAAGAACCTCGTGCCGCTCCGTTTTTCGGACTACGTGGATGCCGACGAGTTCGAAGCGCGCATCCTGCAGTCGCCCGCGGCTTTCGACGGCGTTTCGACGGTCTTCCATCTGGGGGCGTGCTCCTCGACGACGGAGACCGACGCCGCGTATCTCATGCGCAACAACTTTGAATATAGTAAGAACGTTGCTCGCTGGTCGACCGGCCGCGGCATTCGGATGGTGTATGCATCCTCGGCGGCAACATACGGCGCGCTTGAGTCGAATTTAAGCGAAGACATCCCGCTTGAAGACTTGCGGCCGCTCAATATGTACGCGTATTCGAAGGCGCTCTTCGACCGCTACGCACTGCGCAAGGGCTGGCTTAACACGATCGCCGGCGTCAAATACTTCAACGTGTTCGGCCCGAACGAACAACACAAGAGCGAGATGCGCAGCGTCGTGCATAAAGCGTTCGCGCAAGTTCGCGAACGCGGGCGCATTCAATTATTTCGTAGCTACCGTCCGGATTTTGCAGACGGCAAACAAGAACGCGATTTCATTTATGTCAAAGATGCCGTGGAGATGACCCTGCATTTGGCGCAGACGGGTGCGACCGGAATCTATAATATCGGCAGCGGCGAAGCGCATACGTGGCTCGAACTGGTGGGCCCGATCTTCGAAACGCTCGGCCTTCCGCCGCACATCGAATATATCGACATGCCCACGATGTTGCGCGACAAATATCAATATTCGACGAAGGCGGCCATCGACCGCTTGCGGGAGAGCGGCTACACGCGGCCGATTACGCCGTTGCGCGAGGCGGTCATGGATTACGTCGGAAACTATTTAATCGAAGACCGCCGCCTTGACCCCGCGCTTTCATCAGTCACCGCATAGGAGAAACATGAGCACTCGTCAATCGCGCCGCGCCGAGCAGCGGGGTCATTCCGGACCCGGCGGACCCAATAAAAAAGATCCGATGAAAGTCGTCTATATCGGTTTCGCCATTGCAATCGCCGCCGTCGTCGTTGCCTTCGCACTCTTTAACGTAAAGCAGCGCCATGACGCCGCCGCGATGTACGCAACGCCGACGCCGGGACCGAACGCCGCGATGAAGCCCATCCAATTGGTCGACCAAACCACGGTTGGGAAAAGCACGCTGCCTCCGGGCGACGTCGCCGGTGGCGGCTCGGGCAGTCCGGTGGACGGCATCAATTGCCAGCCTACCGAAGGGGTCGCGCTGCACATTCACGGCCATCTCGCAATCTTCGTGAACGGAAAGCAAATCGCCGTTCCAAAATACATCGGCCTCGTCCCCGGCGCGCAAGGTTGTCTCTACTGGCTGCACACGCACGACTCCACCGGAATATTGCACGTCGAAGCGCCGGAGCTGGCCAACTACACGCTGGGGAATTTCTTCCACGTTTGGGGCGCCGGCCTGAGCCGCAATACCGTCGCATCGTTCACGGGGCCCGTCACGGCATTCGTGAACGGCGCCAAATACGACGGCGATCTGTCCGCCATTCCCATCTTGGCCCACCAGCAGATCACCCTCGAGGTTGGAACCCCCATCGTGCCGCCCCCCAATTACCGCTTTCCAATCAACGAGTAGGAAGGTCGCGGCGGCCGGGGAAGTTAGGCTTTCCTAATTTTAAATGTCGCCGTGCCTCACACGGCTAGAAGGATGGCTGTGCTCGCGCGTCTCGTTGCCTGTTTGCTGGGTGTCTGCGCCGGTTTCATGTTCCTCTGCGGAGTCGCTCTCGCAGACGCGGATGCCGTCGCACCCGGGGTAAATCCGGCCACGCTCGGGCTCCAGCCGATCCAAGGGGCAATTCCGCAGGCTACCGCCGCTCCGGGGGAATCGAAGGTGCTTCCGCGCGACGACGGCTCGTCGACCGCGGTGCCGTCCGTCCGCGGCCGCACCAAAACATTCAGTATTGTCGAGCGCGCAGCGCCGTGGACGCTCAAAGCCGGCATGACCGTCATGGCCAACACCTATAATGGCGTCGTGCCCGGCCCGGTCTTGCAGGTCGATCAGGGCGACACCGTCGTGATCAACTACACCAACGATCAAGCGACGCCGGACACCATTCATCTGCACGGCATTCACGGCGCGCCGGTTGCGATGGACGGTGTCCCGGGAATCTCGCAATCGCTCGTTCCGCAAGGCGGCCACTACCGTTACACGTTTGTCGCGCGCGATGCCGGCACGTTTCTGTATCACACGCATGACGCCGAAGCGATGCTCAACTCCGGTCTTTACGGCGCAATCGTCGTCCTGCCCAAATCCCCCGCACCGGTGGAGCGCGGACTCGCGCACGATTTCGTCCAGGTGATTTCGTCGTGGTCGATACAAGGTGCGGTGGAGAACGAGTTCACGCTCAACGGAAAAGAGTATCCCTCCACAAAACCGCTCGAAGTCAAGCGCGGCGAGCGTTTTCGCATTCGCTGGATCAATATTTCCGGCGAAAACTTCCACACGATGCACACGCACGGACACGACCAATTAGTGATTGCCCGTGACGCGCAGATGCTGACGAATAAAGATATGGAAGACACCGTCTTGCTTGGCCCGGGACAGCGCGCGGATGTCGTCGTGAGCGCGAACGCGCAGCCCGGAACGTGGATGATCCATTGCCATATCGCCGATCACATTCAAAACAACGCCGGCATGCCGGACGGTTTGATTACGGTAATTCATTATGCTGGCACACCCGACACATTTTTTGCGATGAACGACGCGATGATGCCGCAGATGACCGGCACGAGCGCAAAGCCCGCGGGCTTACAATTCGGCATGACGCTCTTGCTGGGCGCGATCGCCGGCTTGACGATTTTCTTAGGGCTGCCGGTTGCGCGCGCCCGTAAGGTTTCGGCGCAGACGATTTCGGTGCTCAACGCGCTCGCGATCGGTATTTTGTTGTACCTTGTCGTGGAAATCGCGCGCGGCGCAACGACGCCGATCGCGCAAGCCGTCACGGCCTGGCACGGCCGCTCGGGTCCATTTCCTTGGCTTCTAACGGGTGTCTTTATTGCTGGCTTGCTGCTGGGTCTGGTCGCGCTTGGATCCTTTGCGCAACGTCTCACGCGAAAAGCTGCCCAGCAAGCGGAAAATCCGATCGTGCTCTCGCTGATCATCGCTATCGGTATCGGGGCGCATAATTTTGGCGAGGGGCTCGCAATCGGGGCCTCGGCGGCCTCGGGTGCGACCGGGATTGCACTCGCATTGATCGCCGGCTTCGCACTTCACAACGCTACGGAAGGCTTCGGGGTGGCCGCGCCCTTGGTCGGCCGCTACGTTCCCTCGTGGGCGCAAATCGGACTTGCGGGGCTCATTGCGGGCGGTCCGACCTTTCTCGGAACGGTCATCGGATATCAGTTCTACTCGCCCGTCCTGGCCGTTTTTTTCCTCGCGACGGCCGTCGGCGCGTTGATTTTTGTCATCGGCGAACTCTGGTCGGTTCTCAAGAAAACGGGTCTCGGGCCGCTGGCCACGACGGCCATGACGGGCGGATTTCTCATCGCATTCGCGACCGAGCTGTTCCTCGACGTCAGCAGCGGCTAGTTGCGCAACAGGCCGGGAACTAAAAATTGGGAAAAGACGTAGTTACGAATGGGAGCATCACGCAAACCACTGGAGCCGCCGAGCCCGGACCAAGCCGCCTTTCTTGAAGAGGCGATCCAAAAGTACGGCAAGGCGACCTACAACTTTGCGTACCGTCTCACGCGAAATGAAGCCGATGCAAGTGATCTTACGCAAGACGCTTTTATTCGTGTGTACCGGGCCTGGCGCAGCTTCGTACCGGGGACGTCGTTTCTCTCGTGGATTTACCGGATTGTAACGAATCTCTACCGGGATGAACTTCGGCGCAAGAAAGGACGTTTCCAAGAGGAGATACCTGAAGACAACGCGCCGCAAGAATTCGGCGGGGAACGGCCGCTCGCGGTCGACCCGATCGAAGAGTACGTTGAGGGTCAGCTCGGCGAGCCGCTTTCGCGGTCGCTCGAAATGCTCTCACCGGACCAGCGCCAAGTCGTGATTCTGGCGGATATCGAAGAGTACAGCTACCAAGAAATCGCCGAAATCATGGGATGCTCGATCGGAACGGTTCGTTCCAGACTCCACCGGGCACGTGCCCTTCTACGCAGACTACTACAACGCAACCAACAGCAGCAGCAAAGACAATAAAAATGCAACATCCGACAACCGAACAACTCATCGACTACGTGCACGGCGCGCTCCCGCCCGAAGCGGACGCGCAGCTATTTGCACACCTAGACGATTGCACGATTTGCCGCAGCGAGTACGCAGCGGAAATTGCGCTTACCGAATTGTTGCGAACGCAAGCTGCATCCGAAGAACGCGAATTGCCCCCGATGCTCAAAGCTTCGATTTGGCAAGCGATCCGCAAATCGGAGCCCTCAACTATAGAGCGGCTGCGCGCCTGGTTGCGGCCGGCTTATGCAATTCCCGTAGCCGTCGCTCTGCTGGCCGGCGCCTTCTTTGCCCCCGCATATTTGCACGGCTCGCATGCCAATGCGCCCGAGAGCATCGAAGCCGCCTACTACCTACAGGATCACGCGGCCATGAACGGCGCGGTACCATTCGGCGACCACAGCGGCGCCACGTCATCCGAATTCGAGATGACGTCGTCGGTCGACCAGACCGCCGTTATCCCGGTACCGATCGTTCATACGGCTGATGCCACGCACTAACTTTCTCATCGTCCTCGCGGCGGCGGCCCTCTTGGGCGCAAGCGCTCCGCAAGATGCCAACGACTTGCTGCGCCAGAGCATCGAAGCACCGCGTCATCTCTCGTATGCGGGGCAGATGGAAACCGTGCTGTTCGGAACGTCGAAAGCCGAAGCAACGATTTACCGGGTCGAACACCGCGCCCCCGATCTCACGCGCCGCTGGTACGTGGCGCCGCAATCGCTCTACGGCGACTGGAGCGTCAGCCGCGGCGCACAATCGTATAACGTCGACGTAAAGACGCACCGGGTGATCGTTTCTAAGAATGGCCTCATCGACGATCAGGTAGCGGTGGACGACAATTTCGCACTCCTGGCCAACAACTATCGCACGCTGCTCGGCCCCAAAGAAAACATTGCGGGGCGCGCTACGCAGGTACTTGTTCTGCTCAACAAATACACGGGTGCCGTTTCCATGCGGCTGTGGCTCGATACCGAGACGCATCTGGCTCTCGAACGCGAAACCTACGCGCGCAACGGATCCGTTACGCATCAAACACGCTTCGACCAAATCCGCTACACCAACGACTTGCCGGTGGCTATTTTCGCGGAGCCGAAACTCGACGGCTTTGCCGTCACCAAGGGCCTGGACCACGAAGCGCCGTCAAATGATTTCCAGACCGTCCTTCGGACGGCCGGTTTTCACGCCCGCGGACCCAAATATCTTCCGCATGGTTTTTATCCGATCGGCGCCGAGGTCTCGGATATCAAAAGTACGCGTACGTTGCACCTGCTGTATTCGGACGGCTTGCGGACCCTCTCGCTATTTGAGAATGCGCGCGGCGCCGCGGTCGATTTGACGCACTACAAAATTCGAAACGCCAAAGTTGCCGACCACGACGCGCAATACGTCGAAGACGGCCCGACCCGTTTGCTCACCTGGACGGAAGAGTCCGGCTTGCACTATGCGCTCGTCGGCGAACTCTCGCAGAAAGAACTCGTTCGCATCGCATCGTCGGTCGAGCCCTAAGCTTGCCCAACACCGTTACGCCACAGCAGGCGTTGGAGCGGCTCATTGCGGGCAATCGCACGTACGCCACGGACCGCGCAGCCCAGGATCACGCGCACGAAATCCACCGCCGTCATCTCATCGCCGGACAGAACCCGTTCGGCATCGTTTTAGGTTGTTCGGACTCACGCGTTCCCGTGGAGATCGTGTTCGATCAGACGATTGGGAATCTGTTCGTCATTCGGGTTGCGGGGTACGTGCTCAGCGATCACGTCGTCGGTTCGATCGAATACGCCGTGCAGACATTCGGCTCCTCACTCATTATGGTGTTGGGACACTCGCACTGCGGTGCCGTAACCGCCGCCGTCGAAGCCGTGACGCAACATAACGCGGCCGGATCACGCATCGCCTCGAT
>JALZBM010000299.1 GCA_030947385.1 Vulcanimicrobiota bacterium | reverse complement strand
CGTCAATACCCTTTGAAGCACGTGCACTTGCCTTTGACGGTGCCCGCTTCTGGACCGGTCATCGAGATGCCAACGAAATCGTGGCATTTGCGATGCCGCTGACGGCAAAATAAAGCCGCGAGGCGTGCCTGAACTGCCGGATATCGCCGCATACATCAGCGCCTTGCAGAGTCGCATCGTCGGCCGGCAAATCGAGCGTGTAAGAATTGCGAGCCCGTTTGTTTTACGCACCGCGCAGCCTCCTCTCTGCGCCTTGGAAGGCGGAACCGTCTGCGAATTGCGGCGAATCGGAAAGCGCATCGCAATCGGCACCGACGGTGAATTATGGCTCGTCATTCATCTGATGATAGCCGGGCGTTTGAAATGGACGCTTGAGCACGCCTCGCTAAGCGCGCGCACACATTTAGCCGCGCTTGATTTTTCGAATGGTTCGCTCGTCCTAACCGAAGCGGGCTCAAAACATCGCGCATCATTGCACGTGGTAAGCGGAGAAGAAAGCCTGCGCGAACTCGATCCCGGCGGCATCGCCGTCTTCTCCGTCACGCTCGATGAATTTCGCTCCGCCTTAAGCGCCGAAAACCGCACGCTCAAACGTGCGTTAACCGATCCGCGCATCGTGAGCGGTATCGGCAACGCGTACTCGGATGAGATCCTGCACGCGGCCGAACTCTCCCCAATTGCGCTCACTCGCAAGCTCACCCAAAGCGAATGGAAAGCGCTGTTCATGGCTACGCGCGCGACGCTTGCGATGTGGATCGACCGACTGGAAACACAAGCCTCCGTCGAGTTTCCAAAACGCGTCACGGCGTTTCGCGACGATATGGCCGTTCATGGCCGGTACCGAAAGCCATGCCCTCGGTGCGGCGAACCCGTACAACGAATCCGCTATGCCGACAATGAGACGAACTACTGTGCAAAGTGTCAGACCGGCGGGAAGCTTCTGGCTGACCGCGCCCTCTCTGCAATCCTTGGAGCAGACTTCCCCCGCACGCTCGAAGAACTCGAAGCACTTACGCGCTGACCGGCGCGCAAGTGCATTAACGACTGCCCGCTGCCGGAGTAGAAGCCGCTCGGAGCGGCGAAGCTGCGCCGCAGGCTGCTCTTGTAGGAGGTACCATATGCGAAGGGCTATTTTTGCGATCGCGTTTACCCTGTTGGCCGCGGGAACCGCGCCGGCGTCGCCCCCTGGAGTTATGGCGACCGTTCACCAATTTATCGACGGTCTCAACAAGGGTGATATGAAAACGGGACTCGCGGCATGCGCAGCAAGGTCTTCGATTATCGACGATTTTCCGCCGCACACATGGCAGGGTGCGGGCGCATGTGCAGCGTGGGCGCGCGATTTTGACGCCGACAGCAAAAAACGGGGGATTACGCAGCCGGTTGTCACCCTCGGGACGCCAAAGCATCTCCTTGTCACCGGCGATCGTGCCTACGTTGTCGTTCCTGCAGACTATGCTTACAAGCTGCATGGCAAACCCGTAGATGAAACCACAAATACCTTAACCGCCGCCCTGCAAAGGGTTGCGGGCCACTGGCGCATCACCGCTTGGGCGTGGTCGAAACAATAAACACGCCTCCCGAAGGCGATCGGCTCGCCGCGCTCGGATACCGCCAAGAACTCTCGCGGGTTCTTTCGCTGTTCGACAACTTCGCCGTCGCGTTTAGTTATTTGAGCCCGATGGTTGGAATCTATTCCCTTTACACGCTCGGCCTTGCCACGGGCGGCCCGCGCTACATCTGGACAATTCCCGTCGTCGTCATCCTCATGATGCTCGTTGCATCGGTTTTTGGCGAACTAGCCAGCGAATATCCGCTTTCCGGCGCGCTGTATCAATACGGAAAGTACAATGTTGGGCCACGATACGGCTGGTTTGTCGGCTGGATCTACGGGTTTGCCTTGCTTGCAACCGTCGCGTCCGTTGACTCCGGAGCCGTCACGTACGTTACGTCCCTTTCCAACATTTTTTTCAAGACCCACCTCAATCCGTCGAATAGCCCTACCATTTTTCTCTTCACCGGCAGCATTATCGTTCTTTCGGCTATTTTAAATTCCGTCGGTGCCAAAATCATGAGCCGCGTCGCGCGACTCGGCGTTTACGTCGAAACGATCGGTACGTTTGGCGTATTTATCGCGCTTGCGTTGCGAGGCTTTCATCAAGGGTTCGGATTTATTTTCTCATCCCAAAATGTCGAGCATCTCAGAGCGAACCCACTCCACCTCGATTTTGGCGGTCATTGGTGGACCGGCGCTGCGCTGGTCGCAATTCTTGCAAATGTTTACATCTTCTTCGGATTCGAGTCCGCGGGTGACATTTCAGAAGAGACCCGTGATGCGCAGCGGCAGGTGCCAAAGGCAATGCGCAACGCCTTGCTCTACGGCGGAATTGCCTCATTCGTCCTCGTGTTGGGCCTGCTGCTCGCTACGCCGGCTTCCGGTATCGGCAGCGTCGTTAGTGGCGGGATCAATACCGTTCTCGC
>JALZBM010000023.1 GCA_030947385.1 Vulcanimicrobiota bacterium | reverse complement strand
CCCTTGCGAGGGCGTTAAACACGATAAATCCCGTTGCGTACTTTTATGCTTACGCATCCTCAACCGACGCTACGCACGCCTTTACGCTTCTGCCGAATGGGCTCGCCCTGCAGATTCTTGCTCCGCTCGCGCTATTTGTCATCGGCGCGGCTCTCTCGCTCGCTCAGTGGCGGAGATTGGAAGCCTAATGTATTACGTCGAACTGCTACGCGTCTTTCGTGCGCTGCGAATCGTCGTCCTCATCCTGCTTGCGATGCCGGCGATTGCGTTTGTCGTGCGCGCAGAAGCCGGTCCGCACTGGTCGGCGGCGGTCGAAGGCATGCAATTTTCTGCGACCGCCAGGCGTTCGAGCAAGCAACTCGCCGACGGAACGCGTCTGACGATCGTAAGAGATGACGCGGAACATACCGTCTTCATTGAACGCAGCAGCCCCGGCGTAGTGGACATCACGGTTTACGAAGGGAAGAACCTCAACCCGAGCGTCTTACCGGCGCTCACAGGCCGCCAACAACTGCGAAAGGGTGCAACGCACCACGAGCATGGCGGCATGCTTTTCACCGAAGGGACCCTGCCGAACGGCGTGACTTTCACGCATTACGTGAACAGCCGCTACGTTCCGATCGACATCTTCCTCGTCATTGCCGGCATGATCGGCGCGCTCTTTGCGACGATTATCGGCGGCAGTTTGAGCAAAGAGAACGACGGGCACTTGGAACTTGCATGGACGAAGCCGGCATCGCGTAGTGCCTTCGCGTTTGCGATGTTCGGCATCGATGCCGCGGCAATTCTCTTGGTGACCGCGCTAACGGTCCTCGTAGGGTTGACCATTACGGCCATCTACACCGGCTTCCCGGTCCCGACGTCAACTTCCGATACGCCGGGCAACGTGCTAATGGCGATCTTGTTTCCAATCGCTTGGTACGCGCTCGGACAGGCCTTAAGCGCATCGTTGCGGCGGGCCGGCTTAATCCTCGGAGTGTTATGGATCGCCGCACTCGGAGCGATCGGGCTGCTCGCGGTAGACAATCAACTGCTGCGCGTTACGCTGCGCGTTCTCAACACGATCAATCCGCTCGCGTACTATTCGTCGCGGAACGGCCATCCCGCAACCTTTAATAATGCCTCGCTCAATCTCTTACCAGCAACTCAGCTCTTCGACATCCTCGGTCTATCGGCCATCATCATTGTCGCAATCGTCGCGTCGCTGTTTCAGTGGCGCCGCCTGGAGGCTTAGTAACATCATGGAATTCATCGGTACGAAATTTTCGCTGACCTTGGGAACGTGGCGTCTGAACCTGGTTTTCAATATCGAAGAGGTGCAGGACGATGCTGCGCCGCAGCCCGTGCTGCGCCCCCATCACGTCATTCATGCGCGCGAACACTCGAAGGCGCGCTCCAACTAGGGCGAGATCAGAAACGAGCTGGAGTGGGCCGAAGTCACGTATTTAAACCGGCCGCCGTCGATCGCATAAAAATAGAGATTCGGATCGAGCGGGTCGCCGTTAAAGCCGAAGCTGAACGTTCCGACCAAGCTCTCGTACGAACCGCTCGTCAGCGCACGCAGGAGCGAGAGACGGTCGAAAGCCCCGGTTCTACGAACCGCGTTGACGGCGATCTGCGCTGCCGCAAATCCGAAAGCCATTACGGGTGTCACTTCACCGTAATTTGCGCGTAAGTCCGTCAGGTAATCGTTTACCGATTGCACGCGATCCAATGGCGGCATCGACGTTGAAATCAATCCGCCCGCGAAGTCCGCTGCGTAACGCGCGGCGGTTTGGGCGTTGAAAAAGCCCTGCGACGCTCCGATCTTTCCCTTGTATCCCGCACCCCGCAAGACCGCAAGGAGCGGCCCCATCGTCTCGGAGTTTCCGGCCAGAAAAACGAAGTCGGCCTTTGCGTCGATGACTCTTTGCGCAACGTCCGCGAACGGGGGATTGTGTTGCGCGAAAGTAATCATGTCGGTGGGAAGTTTTTCCGCGCTCATTTGTTGCGTAAAACCGCGCGCCACATCGCGTCCGTAGTCGCCGTCTTGGGTTAGTGCGAGCGAGCGAACCGGCCGCGCGGACGAAACGAGAAACCGCGCGAAGAGCGAGCCTTCGGTCGAGTCTTTCGCCGGCAGCCGAAAAACATTCCGGTAGCCCTGGGAAGTGATGATGTCGGCGCTGGATGCCGGCACGATCAACGGCATCTTCGCGTTCGCGTATTGCGAAAGCGCGGCTTTGGTCACCGATGCATTGAGATGACCGACCGTTGCCACGATGGAGGGATCGTCGCCCGCAAACTGCGCGCTCATGATGCCGTTAACGATCGTATTTTGATCGTCAAACGTGCGCAATCCGAAAGAACGATCGAGCGTTCCGAAGAGCCGGTTGGATTCGTAGACCGCTTGCCGCGCACCGTTTGCGAGCTGATTGCCGAGCGCCGCAAGATCTCCGCTCAGCGGCGCGCAGACGCCGATGACGACTTCCCGGCCAAATTGCTGCTGCGGCGGCCGCGGGAGAACTTGTGCCAGCGACGGACGCGCCGCGGCGGCGATGCCTGCCGCTCCGCCGGTCGCTAAGAAGCGGCGCCTGGAATGAACGCTCATCTCTACCGGAACGCGAAACCGGCCGCGGTCGTCGCTAAAAACAGCACCGAAAACGTCATGTTGGACAGAAAAACGCGCTCGTTGAGCACGAACACGTTCGGAGCGGCGGCGAACTGACGTTGCTCGTATGCAAAAAGCGCGGCGCCGAAAACGATTCCGAGGTAGTACAGGGCGCCGGCGGCCGCCAAGTACCCCGCAGCCGCGAGCGCAATCAACATCGCGACGTGGAGGAGCGCCGGCAACCGGCGCCCCGCCTTCTCTCCGAAACGCGAAGGGACGGATGCGATACCTTGCGCGCGGTCGACTGGAAGATCCATCAGCGCGTAGATAACATCGAAGCCCGCGACCCACAGCGTAACCGCGACGAACAATAAGATCGCGGGCCAACCGACCGTACCGGTGATGCCGATGTAGGCCCCGAGCGGTGCGAGTCCGTCGACCGCGCCAAGCACGAAATGCGTCGTCCACGTAAACCGTTTGCACAGCGGATACGCAAGTACTCCGAGCGCAGCTATCGGCATCAGTTTGACGCACAGTGGATTGAGTTCCCATGCGCTATAAAGCAACAAGATCAGACCGAGCGCGATGGCCCAGAGCATGACCGCGGGCGAAAGCGCTCCGGTGGCAAGCGCGCGACGCGCCGTGCGCGGATTCTTCGCGTCGATGTCGCGATCGAAATAGCGGTTTGCCGCCATCGCCGCGGTTCGAGCTCCCAGAACGGCGAGCGTGATCCACAGGAGCGACCACCCAGACGGCATGCCGTGCGCCGCGAAGATTGCTCCGGTATACGCAAAGGGTAAGGCGAAAAACGTGTGCTCGACGCGAATCTCTTTGAGAAACAGCGTAGCCGCGCTCATGGAGCCGGCGGCGTTTTCAATAAGCGTTGCAAGGCGGCCAGACCCTGTCCGGACCACGCGTCGCTACGCGCTTTCCCGAACGCGCGATCCAGACCATATTCTTTCCACCGTTCGTCGACCAAGCGGCGCGTTTGCGCGTTCATGACCATATCGGGAGGCCATTCACGCGCGTAGCCTTCGGCGGCGGTTTTTCGGGTTGCATCAATGCCGATCTTCGTTCCCATTGCCGGCGTGTACGAACCGTGATCGAGATCGTCGACGGGTCCCGGCATCATAACGATGTCGTGTTCGGCATCCAGATTGTTGAACACGAACCACGCCACGGACCGCACGTCTTGCACGTCGATGTCGGCATCGACGATAACGATCGTGCGCGTGAGCATCATCATGTGACCGAGTCCCCACAGTGCGTTCATGACTTTCTTCGCTTGTCCCGGATAGCGTTTCTCGATCGAAACGATGGCTAAATTGTGAAAACCGCCTTCGACGGGCAAATTCATATCGACGATTTCCGGTACGACCATTTGCAACAGGGGCAGAAAGATGCGCTCCGTCGCTTTGCCGAGCCACGCGTCTTCCATCGGCGGTTTTCCGACGACAGTTGCGGCGTAGATCGGATCTTTGCGATGCGTGATGCATTGCACGTGAAAGGTCGGATAGAGATCGGCCAGACTGTATACACCCGTGTGATCGCCGAACGGACCTTCGGTGCGCAAGTCGGTGTTGTCCACGTACCCTTCGAGAACGAACTCGGCGTCCGCCGGCACTTTGAGATCGATGGTCCTACATGGCACGAGTTTGACGGGTTTGCCGCGCAACAAGCCGGCAAACGCGAATTCGTCGATCACGGGCGGCAGCGGTGCGGTGGCTGCGTAGGTGAGCGCAGGGTCGCTTCCGATCGCGATCGCGACCGGAATTCGCTCGCCCCATTTTTCGGCATGGGCGCGGCCCTGTTTGTGCCGTTGCCAATGCATGCCGGTCGTACGTTCGTCGTACACTTGCACGCGATACATGCCGACGTTGAAGGCGCCGCTGTCGGGATCTTTCGTGATGACGAGCGGCAAGGTGACGAACGGCCCACCGTCCATCGGCCAGGTCGTAAGCACCGGTAGATCGTGCAAATTCGGCTGCTCGATCACGACGTCTTGAACGGAGCCGTGACTCTGCGTGCGCGGAATCAGGTTTGCCAGCGGTGCGAGCGACGCCAGCTTCATCAATCGTTCGCCGAGCGACGCGGGAATTTTTAAATCGATGAGATTTGCAACGCGCTGTGCGACGGCATCCAGAGAGTCCGCGCCGAGGGCCATCGCCATGCGCCGGTGCGTTCCGAATTGGTTGGTCAGCACCGGAAAACGCGAACCGCGCACGTTGGTAAACAGCAGCGCCGGGCCGCCTGCCTTAACGGTGCGGTCTGTGATTTCGCTGATTTCCAGATAGGGATCGACCTGCGCGTCAACCGTATGCAGTTCGCCCGCTTTGCGAAGTGCGTCGACGAAGGCGCGCAATGAATCAAAGGCCATGGTTTCCCCGCTTTTCAGAGGGGCGAAGCGCTTATCCTAGTGCGGGAAATGTCGCAACGAACAGCGCGCCGCCGCTCGCGTCGTGATTGACGGCGCGCAGTTCTCCGCCGTGCGCGAGCGCGATCCAGCGGCCGATACTCAAGCCGAGGCCCAGACCCTCACCCCCAACGCTACCGCGATAGAAGCGGTCGAACACCCGCTCTTGCATCGACGGTTCGATACCCGGGCCGTCGTCCTGCACGCTCAAGCTGGCCGTCTTTCCGGATTGCGCCGTCCGGACGACGAGTGATCCCCGGGCGTGCCGCAGGCCGTTTTCGAGCAAATTGCGCAGTAACTCGCGGACGCGGCCTTGATCGCCGTTGATGAGCGCGCTCTTCGTTTCAAGGCGCATTTCGATGTTGGCCGCTTTGGCGCGCTCGGCGAATTCTTGCACGCATTGGCGCGCGACGATTGCAAGATCGATGGGTTCGCTTGTGAGCGCGTGGGCTGCCGGTTCGCGAGCAAGGGTTAAGAGGTCCGCAACGATCGCCGAAGCATCGAGCGCAGTGCGGGCGATCGTGTCGAGTTGCGCTTGCGTACCGGGCGGCGCGTCGGCCCGCGCAGATTGCGCGACGATAGCGATCGTTGCAAGCGGAGAACGCAACTCGTGTGCGGCGTCGGCAGCGAAGCGCCGCTCGCGGTCGCGCGCTTCGAGAATCGGCGCGATATGCGCTCGCGCGAGCAAATAGGAAAGCGCTGCCACGAGCACGACGAGCGGCAAATCGAACAGCATGATTCGTGTTGCAACGCTGCGCATCGCCGTTGCGTATGCGCCCGCGTATTCGGGAAGCCCGAGGGCCGGCTGCAAATCGCTTGCGTAGATCTTTCCAACGAGTACGTACGCCGTAAAACTCATCGCGGCGAGCACCACGAGGAACAGCAAAATGTAGCGTAGCGTGAGACGAACGATCACGATAGTTTGTAGCCGACTCCCCATACGGTCGTAATCACGTCGGCGCCCCCCATGGCCTTGAACTTCTTCCGCAACTGACTAACGTAGACGTCGACGATATTACTCGAACCCTCGAAGTCAAATTCCCATACGCGTTCCAGGAGCTGGGTCCGCGAGAACGTGATGCCGGCATTGCGCGTTAAGAACTCAAGCAGCCGGAACTCCGTTGCGCCAAGCCGGAGGAGCGTGCCATCGTAGAACGCGCAGCGCGCACCGATGTCCACGAGGAGCTTGCGAACCGAAATCGTTTGCTGTGCGGGCCGGTCCGAGCGCCGCAGCAATGCATTGATGCGCGCAATCAACTCGTCTTCTTCGAAGGGCTTGATCAAATAATCGTCGCCGCCCGTGTTGAGACCGCGTACGCGATCCTCCACCGCGTCGCGCGCCGTCAAAAAAATGATCGGCGTCTGAACGCCGCTTGAGCGTGCGCTCTCCACAATCGAAAACCCGTCGCGCTCGGGCAACACAATGTCGATCAGGGCGGCATCGTATGGTTGGCGCAGCAGATAGTCTAGGCCGGTTTCACCGTCGGTTGCGACGTCGACGGCGAATTTGCGCCGTTCCAACATCGCGCGCACGGCTCCGGCAATCGGAACGCTGTCCTCGATTAGAAGCAGACGCATCGCCTCTTAGAGCTTCGACGGCCACGGAAATCCTACCGTTAGGGCGGCGCCGAATACACCGCGTCCTCCCCCGAGGGGTTGTCTGCGTTCGATAAGCAGACGCGCGTGGGGCGTCACATGTCCTGCGGCGTAGAGAACCAGCGCGCGCTCGGCAAACGGCGCCGCATCTGCATCGTAGCGTGCTGCGACGTACAGGTGGCGGGAGGGGTAATACTTGAGCCGGGCGTAGCCGCCGCTGGAATTCAAGGCCGAGCCGAATCCATCCGCGTTGTCGTCGAGGCCCCACCATTGCTCGGCCTGCACGTCGAGTTTTTTCCAGCGCGCGTGTATGCCCGATTGCAAGCGCCGGTACGAATCCGCAAAGGAGCCGCGCCCAACCGGCGCAATACGTCGCGCGCCCGCGATCGCACCCACGCTAACGTCAACGTTTTCAAAGATCGCAGTGCCGGCAAAGGCGGCGACTTCCGGCCGGTCTGCGCTCGTCCTCACTCCGGTAGCGATGGGCTTCCCACCGTACGCCGCGCCTTTGAATTCACCGGTATCCAGAACCACATCGAGATTTGTTGAACCGACGACGCGTTCGAGTTGCAAACCCCACCGCGGTGCCGAGAGCGACAAGTCGTTCAAACCCGCATGCGTCGAATAGTACCCGTACGGCGCTAAGTCATCCAGACGCTGGCCTGGCGATTGTAAAAGCGGCAATTCGATCAAACCCGCGCGGTAAAGCGATTGCGTATGCCGGTTATAGGTTGCAAGGTAGCCCAGAAATAACGCGGCGGGGCCGCCTGCGGCTCCGAGATTGTAGTGAATGAATGCCGAGACGGCGCCGATGTCGGCGTTGCTCAAGAGCACGCCACCCGGAGTAAACCGCCGAGAACCCGCAGCCGGCTCGTTCTGATATTGGAGCTGATAGCGAATCGCAACGCCGCTCGTTCCGTGTTTTGGGATTGCGAGGCGGTAGCCGTTTCGTCTGAACGTTACGCCGAAGCTATTGAGTTCGGGCAGAACGCTGTGACACGTGGTGCACTGCAACTGGTAGCGCTGCGCAAATAACGGAATCGCTTGCGCCTGCGCCGTCCCTAAGAAGAAAAGCGCGCCGAAGGCGGTAAACGCCAAGACTTTACTGCGCAACGATGACTCCCCGCATGGGCGAACCGTAGTGATAGAAACAGCCGTAAAGATACGTTCCGGGAGCGTCGACTGCGAACGTTTGCGACGACGCTCCCGCCTGCAGGGTTCCCGTACTCCAGGACTGCGAGAGTCTCGCGCCGGATTGCGTTTGTGCGGACGTTGAAAAAGGCGAACCGGCCGGGAATGCTGCGGCGGCAACATGTGTTGCCGTATGCGCGAATCCATCGGAGTTGACGAAGCGGACGCTCCAGCCGGCTGCAACCTGCCTCACCGGCGGACTATAGCCCGCAAGGGTTCCGAACGTTGAAGGGCCCGCCGCGTGTGACGTCAAGCTGACGTCGATCGTTAACGCCGCACCGCCGCCGCCCGAAGGCGCCATTGCGGCCCCCGGCGTGCACGCGGCCAAGCTTAAAACCAGCAAGAGTGCGATGCGGCTCATACGTCGAGCTTGTTCCAATCGCGTTGCAACTCGGCAAAGACATCGGCCGACAGGTTCGTGCCGGCAAGCATCGTTTTGACGAAGCGCCCGCGTTTGTCGAGCAGGTATACGAAGGTTGTGTGAATGTCGTCGTACTCGCGGCTGCCGCGCTGCGCCGTTACGCCGAAGCGGTGCATCAAACCGTACAGAATTGATGCGGGAGCGGTGCCGACGATCCAGAAGCGGCGGTCTGCCGCGAAGGTCGTGGCGATTTGGCGCATGTCTTTTGCGCGGTCGTGTTCCGGATCCAGCGAGAGCGTGAGGAGGCGGACCGGAATTCTCGAGCGGCGCAACGTTTGTTGCATCCGTGCAAACTGCGCGTTGATAAGCGGGCACGCATCAACGCAATGCGCGGACACGAACGTTAAGACGACCGGCGCCCCGATTGACGTAAGCGAAAACGCACGGCCGCGTTGATCCTGCATGAGCGGCACGGCTTCTTTTGGATGCGCCTGCGAGGGGAGGAGAGCGGCGAACGCAATTGCGATTGCGAACGCCGCCCCGGCTACGCGTTGCTGCGCGCGTAACATCTTAGCAGTAGAAGCCATGGCAGCCGGGCGTGCCGCCGCCGGTAGCCGGCGGACCCGGGGTCGCTTGCGGGCCGGGTTGCGGATTTGCCGTACCGGTCACGATGAGCGCCGTACGCATGCCGCCCGGTCCGTTTGCGTAGTGAAACGCGCATCCTAAGAAGTAGGTGCCGACTGCTCCCAGCACGGCCGAAACCGTGGCTCCCGGGTTTATGGCGCCGCTTCCAAAACCCGTGCCGAGCGTTGTACCCGATGCGGCGGAACCCGTTGGGCCGCTGGCGGGAAATGCAGTCGTACTCAAAACGTTGAGCGTATGCGGAACGCTGCCCAGGTTTTGAATCGTAACGGTCGTGCCGGTTTGAAACGCGAGCGTTTGCGAATAGATTGTTTGCGTGTAGCCGCCGACGGCTCCGAACGTAGGATCGTTTTCAACACCGATCAAGCCGGTCGGCAGAGACAGGCCGATGGTTTGAGGTGGGAGCGATTGCGGCGCTGTCGGGCCGCCGCCACCGCCGCCGCCTGATGGCGGCGAATACGAACTGCCTCCGCCACCGCCGCAAGCGGGAAGCGCGAGTGCCGCGATGATCAACGCGATGTCTCGAATGTTATAACGCATCAAAAGGCCTCCTTGAGAAGAAGATTGTGCCCTTATGCTAGATGCGCGGTATGAAGAATCTCTGAACCGGAGGCGCTTTATTTAATTTCGGCGCGCAATGCTGCAGCCAGATTGCGCAGCACGGGATCGCTCGTCGAATCGCGTATCGCGGCATCGAGTGCGGCTCGCGCTTCCAGCTTATGCCCGGCCTTTAGCAGGACGGTCGCGAGCGCAAAGCGCGCCCGCGCGTAAGAAGGCGCGAGCCGAACCGCAGTTTCAAATTCGCGCTGCGCTTCGCCAAAACGGTTCGAACGCGTTTCGGCTATTCCTAAATCGTAGTGAGCGACGGCATACGAGGGGTCGGCCTCGAGCAACTTGCCGAAATCGGCAATTGCGGTGGCCGAGTCTCCGGTTTGAAGGGCGACTAAACCGCGCGAATAGAGGGCGCGCGCGGAGTCCGGAGCGAGCGCGAGGAATCTGTTTGCGAATGTCTTGGCCTCTTTGAAATCGCCGCGGGTGAGATCGATGGCGATCAGATTTGCGTAGGCCGCAAGAAATTCCGGATCGGCGGCGATGGCACTCTTTAAAGCGCGCGCGGCGTCGTCGTACCGCCGCAAACCCGCATACGAACGTGCCAAGTCGTAGGCTGCCGTCGAGCGTTCGGGTTCGCCGTTTGCGATCTGCAGAATGCGTTCGAATTCGGGAACGGCCGCGGCCCAATCGTTGCGTTTATCGGCGTCGAGGCCGAGAATGAAACGCATCTTTATTTCGCGCGTCAGCGCGACCGCACGCAATGCCGGAACGCTTGTCGTTGCCGGAACCGGGGCGCGGGAACCGTATTCTTGCGCGCGCGCGGCACCGCAAAGAGCAATCAACGCTGCAGCAATGAAAATTGAAAGGCGCACGTGCATCGTTTAGGGTTGCAGGCCTGCTGAGGGAAGTGCTGCGGAGATTGGGGATTTGGCCGCCGCGGCGCGTTCGGGCGTACATTCCCAGCCCTTACGGCCGGCTTGCGTGATCGGACCCAGCAGTTGCGGGGTTCCGGACGGCGCGAGCTTCGAGTCGTTCAGATCCGTCAGCGATACGGCCGCCGCGAAGGCCAAAGTGCATGCCGCTAGGCTGACGGCGAGGAGAAAGGTGATGAGAAAGCGCGGTGCGCGTCCCAATTTGTGAAGGCTTGACACAGGTCTCATTATAGCCGAAGGTGTGAAGAATCAGTGAAACGCACGATTTTCGCGCTGCTTATTTACGCAGCTTTTACGGGCATGTCGGCCGCGCAGCCACCCGCGCCCCTCGTTGTCGGCGTGGTTCGCGACCGCTCGGGCAGCGCCGTTGCGGACGCTCGGGTGAGCGCGCTCGATGCTGCGGGACGTGCGCTTGCGGCCACCCGGACCGCCGAGGACGGGGCCTTCGCTCTGGCTGCGCCCGGCGCTACGCTGATCCGGATCGCATGCAAGTACTGCCGTGCAGCGCAGTACCGTCTCACCGCCGGTCAACCGTTGATTGTATTCGTGCAGCGTTTCGACGCGCTCTTGCACGACGGCCCGTCGGCGCGCGATGCCGACGAACTTCCGTACGCCCATATCGAATCGGCTCTGAGCCTTACGCCGTACGCGGTATTCGCCGATTCGAGCGGATTGCTCGCCGGACCGGTCGTTTCCGACCGCGGTCTGTCGCGCGCCGGCGGCCTGGTCGTCGATCGCGGCGTGCCGAATTACGATTTTGCGGCCGGCGTTTCTCCGTTTCTGACGGAGCCGTCGCGCTCTACCAATGAATTTACGGCCGCCGGCGCCGGCAGCGCGTTGCGGTACGGCGACCGCGCGGACGCGGGGACGTCTGCAATTGAAAGACCGCGGACGCGGCCGAGCGCGCTGTTTGCCGGCGGCAGCGATACGATTGGACGCGTTGACGGCGGTTCGCAATTCGCAACGTTCGATGCTTCGGCGTCGAACAATGCGATCGAACGGCGTGCGCGGGCGGACGCCGGTGTAAGTTTTCCAATTGCCGACGGCAGCGTTCAAGCTACCGTATCCGCTGCGCGCGGCCGGCTCTCACCCCATGAAAACGAGTCTCTGGACGCCGCGTTTACTGCGGCAAGAATCTCCGGACAAATGGTTCGTGCGCACCGCTGGTACGGCGACGTCGTACTGGATCGCGGATCGTACGGCGGTGCGCTGCCGTCGGCCGTCGGCGCGCAGTGGGCGGACGAGTCGGTGCATGCCGGCGTCGCCACTTTGGGCGATACGAATGCTTTTTTAGAGGTTGGTGCGCGCCACTCGAACGGGACCTACGTGGCGCTTCCATTCGTCGACACGATTCGCGGCGCGGTAAGTCAAATGCAACTCACGGCAGGCGTGCAATCGCATTCGGCGGCGTCCGATGTGGTCGCCGGGTTTTCGGCGGTGGACGTTGCCTATTTGGGTGGCCCGACGGATCCCGAGTACGTTCCGAGCACGCGCGCAGCCGGAGCGCTCGTCTTCGCGCCTTCGATCGACTACACGTTTCGTTCCGGGGATCGATGGAGCATCGATATCTTGACCGCGTCAACGTTTCGCCTACCGGCCTTGCTCGAACGCTACGCACGTCCACCGGTAGAAAATGTGCTCCTTCTTAACCGCAACTCGCTCGCGCAGGTGGCGATCGCGTATACCGACCTCGCACGCATGCGCGCATCTGTCACCGCTTACCGCCAAAGCACGCGGGGCTTGGACACGGGCACCGTCAGTGGCGTCGGCGCTGCGCTTGCGTGGCAGATTGCGCCGCAATTGAGCGTGCGGACATGGATGTTGCACGTCATTGACACGACGTCACCGCAGCGAAGCGTCCTCCGGCTTACGCCCTCGCAGATCGATGCGATCGTCGGATCCGGCTGGCTTACGTACGATAGCGGCTGGTTCCGCGCGGATGCAATTTATCGCCGGGACATTCTTGATGCGGGTACCGTCTCGCACGTTGACTATAGCGTTTCATCCGCCCTGACTACTCGTTTAGACTGGTTTGTCGGTAGCGAAGTCCGGCACGGCGAACGCTTTACGGACGTTGGAATTCGCATTGCGCGGCCCTAAGGTTACGTTTAACCTGCGGCCATTCGGTGTCCAGAATGCTGTAAAAACTCACGCTTCTAACCGAATCGTCGCCGACCCGGAAATTTCGTAACGTGCCTTCAAAGGTGCCGCCGATCCGTTCGATTGCCGCGCGCGAACGCGAATTTTCGGAATCCGCTTTGAACTGTACGCGAAGTGCCCGGGCCGTTTCGAACGCGTAGGTCAAGAGCAGGAGCTTGCACGTCGTGTTCACGTGCGTGCGCCAGTAGCGCCGCGCGAGCCACGACCAGCCGATCTCGAGTTTGCGGTCGGGAGCGCTGATGTCGAAGTAGCGCGTCGAGCCAATTGCTTTGCCCGTCTGCGTGTCAACGATTGCAAACGGCACGCCCGCATTCTCGATTCCATAAACGGCGGAGCCGATATACCGGCACGTGCCGGCGACTGACCGCATTGCGTTTGCGCGGTAGCTCATGCGCCAAATTTCATCGTCACTGCCGGCTTCGTGGAGATCTTGCGCGTGGATAAAATCGAGCGGTTCGAGGCGCACGCGGTCGTCCTCGAGGACGAGATCCTTCGGTATCACAACCAAAACGTACCAGATGGGGTCAATAGATGCATGTTTACGGTGATCTACCAGTGGCGCATCCGTCCCGAACTCGAGGCCGAATTTTTGCGCGTGTGGCACGTCCGCACCCAAAAGATCGAAGAACACTGCGGTTCGTTCGGTGCGCGCCTGCACAAGGGCGACGACGGAACCTACTTCTCGGTTGCCTTGTGGCCCTCAAGAGAAAAATGGGAAACGTTTTCCCAACTCCCGGATGACGCCGAAGACGAGCGAATCTTCCGGGCGAGCATCCAGGAGTTCCTGGGCACAAAAACTATGGTGGTCGTCGACGACCTATGGTCGGCTTAAGTACGGCCTTTCCAGGATATCGATGGCTTTGTAAATGAAGGTGCCGGCTTGCGGACTTAGCGGGTTTTTGAAGCCTTTAGGTTGCGACGCCGCATCGGCGTAGAGGCTGTGGAGGCTCTTTTCGATGTCGGGTTCGTCGTTCGTGAACGCGGAGATTAAATCGGCCCAGCGCTTGGCAAGCGCTTGTGCCTGCGGGCTTGCCGGGTCGGCGTCTTTTTCCGCTTCGACCTGCGCGATCACGTCCGACCATTGTTGCGTGTACGTCGTTTGCATGGCGGGGTCGTAGCGTTTACCAAGGCGCTCGAGTTGCTCTTGTGTGTAGTGTGCTTTGGCCCAATCCCACTGTTGTTGTTCGTCCATTCTTTGAATAACCTCGCGTAGTGCGACCCACTGTCCGCCGTCATCTCGCCGGACTGCGACCTGCGCGCGTTCGATTGCGTCGATCGCCGTATCGATCTGTGCGCGCTTTTGTACCATGATCCGATGCTGGAGCACGAGGGTCGCGGCAAGCGAGAGATGTTCGTCGGAAAGCGTAGCCTTGATTTCTTTGAGCGGCATGCCGATGAAACGCAGTGCGGCAATTTGCTGCAACCGAGCGAGATCGCTTGGCGCGTAGAGCCGGTATCCGGCCGGGGTGTACGCGGCAGGCTTGAGCAGGCCGAGTTCGTCGTAATGATGCAGCGTGCGCACCGTTACGCCGGCAAGTTGGGCAAACTCCCCGGCCTGGTAAAGTTCGTCGGTTTTGCGTTGCATCGTGTCCACTTCTGAAGGCTAACCCGTGACGTTACGTGAGAGTCAAGGGTTTCGTGAAACTCTGGCCGCCGCAGGCGGTAGGAGGAACGACTATGAGACTTTTTCGCACGTTCTTCCTCGCCCGCAGAAATCTGGCCGGCGTGTTGCCCCTGCTGCGTGATTCTCGCGTCCCCATTTCGTTGAAGGTTACGGCCGCCGGGCTGGCCTTGCTCGTCTTTACTCCCGTCAACTTCTTAGGCTACATTCCGCTCGTCGGATTCTTTGATGATGCGGCGTTGTTGATCCTGATTGCGACGTGGTTCAGCCGGGCGGCCGTCAAACACGTCGAGCGCAACGTGACGGGTTCGCTTGCCACCCAGCTAGCCAACCGCTAAAAGGGAATAAGAAAAGCCCGCATCGCTGCGGGCTTTTCTTCCGAGTTAGTTGTCGCGGCGAGGGCGGCGCGGACGTCCGGCTCCTGCGCCTCCACCCATTCCCGTGCGTTCGCGCGGCGGGTTGTAGGATTCGCCGTCGGCGTCGCCGTTTGCCGACGCGCCGCCGAGTACGGCCTTACGTGAGAGATTGATGCGGCCTTTCTCGTCGATCTCCATGACTTTGACCATGATTTCATCACCGACTTTGACGGCGTCTTCAACCTTCTCGATGCGCGTCGGCGCGAGTTGGCTGATGTGCACGAGGCCTTCTTTGCCGGGCAGAATGGCGACGAACGCGCCGAAGTTCATCAAGCGCGTGACGGTTCCCATATAGGTTTCGCCGATCTTCACGTCTTTGGTGAGCGATTCTACGATGGCGCGGGCTTTGTCGCCGGCTTCGCCGTCAACGGCCGTGATAAACACCTTGCCCGTATCTTCGATGTCGATCTTGACGCCGGTGTCCGCAATGATCTTGTTGATCACCTTACCGCCGGGTCCGATGACGTCTTTGATCTTGGCGGGATCGATTTGCACGACGATCATACGCGGCGCGAACTTGGAAAGCTCTTCGCGCGGTTCGCCGATCGTCTCCTCGAGTTTGCCGATGATGAACAAGCGCGATTTCTTCGCTTCGATCATCGCTTCGCGCATGATGTCGATCGTGATGCCCGAGACTTTGATGTCCATTTGAATGGCGGTAATACCCTTGGTCGTACCGGCAACTTTAAAGTCCATCTCGCCGAGGGCGTCTTCGAGGCCCTGAATATCGGTGAGAATTGCGTATTTCTCGCCTTTGAGAATCAGACCCATCGCAACGCCCGCGACGTGTCCCTTGATGGGAACGCCGGCATCCATGAGCGCAAGCGAGCTTCCGCACACCGACGCCATCGAGGAAGAACCGTTCGATTCGAGCACTTCGCTGATCAGACGCAACGTGTAGGGGAAGATGCTGCTGTCCGGCAGCACCGGCACGAGCGCGCGCTCCGCCAAATGGCCGTGACCGATTTCGCGCCGTCCGGGACCGCGCATCGGGCGCGTTTCGCCGACCGAATACGGCGGGAAGTTGTAGTAGTGCATATAGCGCTTGTTGCCGGAATCGAGCAGCACGTCGACGCGCTGCTCGTCCGAAATCGAGCCGAGCGTTGCTGCGGTGAACACTTGCGTTTGTCCGCGCTGGAATAATCCCGAACCGTGGACGCGCGGCACGTAGCGCACCTTGCTCCAAATGGCGCGAATTTCGTCGGGCTTGCGTCCGTCGGGACGAATTTTTTCGTCCACGACCATCGTGCGCAACTCGTCTTCTTCCATCGACTTGATGACTTTGCCGAAGTCCTGGTTTTTGGGGTCTTCCAGGATGGATTGTAAGTCCGGGTCGGAGGCGCCGAGCCGCACGAGCGCTTCTTCTTTGCTCAGTTTGCCGAACGCTTCGTTGCGCTCGGCTTTCTCGATAACGCGCATCGCTTTGGCAACGTCCTTGGCAAACGTTTTGCGAACCCACTTATCGAGATCGGTATTGATCTTGAGCAGCGGATAGACGCGTTTCTTCTTGCCGGCTTTCTTTGCCAGCTCGTCGATCGCGGCGCAAATTTTCTTGATATTTTCGTGTGCAAACGCGACGGCTTCAAGGAAATCGTCTTCGGAAATTTCCTTACCGCTGCCCTCGACCATCATGACCGCATCGCCGGTTCCGGCGACGACGACTTCCATGCCGCCGGTTTCGTATTGCGGAATGGTGGGATTGATGATGAATTTGCCGGCCTCATCGCGTCCGACACGCACGGCGGCCACTGTTTTTTCAAATGGAATGTCCGAGACCGCGAGCGCGGCGCCCGCAGCGCACACACCTAGAATGTCCGGATCGTCCGACGGATCGGTGGACAGCACGGTTGCAACGACTTGGACGTCGTTGCGGAAGCCCTCGGGAAAGAGCGGCCGGATCGGACGGTCGATCTGGCGCGAACTGAGCACGGAATGTTCGGACGGGCGCCCTTCGCGCTTGATGTAGCCGCCCGGAATTTTTCCGGCCGCGTACATTTTTTCTTCGAAGTCGCAGGTTAGGGGAAAGAAGTCGATGCCTTCACGGGGCTTCTCGGAAGCGGTGACGGCACACAGGACGACGGTTTCGTCGCCGTAACGGACGGTAGCTGACCCATTGGCTTGTTTTGCAAGTTCGCCGGTCTCGATGACCAGGGTGCGCCCGCCGATCTCAATTGAGACGGATTCTGGCACAGGTTCTCCTATTTTCGATTGTATTGTCGTTTTAATTAACCGCCGGGGGTTCATCGAAAGATGGGAATCGACCTTGCCCGGCCGCTATTGCGCGTCGTGGAAGATGATCCCAAGGGCGAACCGCTCGCCCCACATTAGCGGTGAGACGCCGTGCCGCACGGTGTAC
>JALZBM010000121.1 GCA_030947385.1 Vulcanimicrobiota bacterium | reverse complement strand
AACGGGAACTTGAAGTGCTTTCCCTCCTCATCGACGGAGCGCGCAGCAGGGACATCGCGCAGAAGTTAGCCATCGGTGAAGCGACGGCAATTTTTCATGTGAGGGGCTTAAAGGAGAAAACGGGCAGCCGGACGCGCCTCGAGCTGATTTCCAAAGTGGTGGGGTAGACGCCGGGGTACCCAAGGGGACTTAGGCCGTTTTGACCGCGCGCGTGGGGAGTTTGCACCTGTCTGCAAGGCAGCCGTTTCGGGTAAGCTTGGCGCGACAAGGGAGTTTTAATATGCAGCTATATCAGACCCCCGCCGTGTTCGAGTCCTACTACGTGCCCGATCTGTACGCGCATGCAAGCGGTTTTCAATCGTGCATCGTGTTCACGGGACACACGATAATCTGTAGCAACGACCATTTCCAGGACGGTTACGGCGGAGGCACGTAGCTCTTAAAGAAACGCCGAACTTATCGCGGCAAGCGGCGCCGCGTCGGCCGCGGATTTCCATCCGAGCACGCGGGAGACCATCTCGGTCCGGTTGCGCGCTTCGGTTTTAAGCAACATCCGCTTAACGTGATCGTCGACCGTCGACTCTGCGATGTTGAGGGCTTTGGCAATCCGTTTTCCGTCCCGCCCGCCAAGGATGAGCGTTAAAATCTCAATCTCACGCTTTGAGAGCGCGAAATAACCCTGCGCCCATTCCAGCGTGTTTCGTCCACGGTAGTGCTGGACGAAGACGCCGATCCGGAAGCCGGCCGGCCCCCGCAACGGCACGGCCCTCACAACAAGGTGGCTCAGCGGCATGGAAAGGCCGCTTTTGTGCGTGCGCGGATCATCCGTCCAGCCGGACGTGAGTTCGCGCACGGCGTCTTTAATCAGGGGCGAGAGATGTCCATCCGGGAAAGAGAAGCCGGATTTGCTCGGGCGCGGCGTTTCGCACGCATATTCGATGGTGAGGTCGGCGTTGAGAACGTACAACGATGGCGAGAGGCGATGCGATTCGCGTTCCATCGCACTCTGTTCGCCGCGCGCCGTCTGCAGGCGGCCGATCGCGGTTTGCGCCACGGGGATGCCTTCTTCCAGTACGGCCATTTCCGCGCGCGTAAATCGCTTCCCGGAGCGGCACAGCAAGAGCACTCCCCATACGGCGCCGTCGTGCCAAAACTCGAGCGCGAGCAGGTCGTCATACGGCGCCGTCGCGATTTTGGGGCGCACCACACAAGACGAGGGTCCATCCTTGGGGATCTCTACCTGAGACATTTTTTCCAGCAGAGCCGGTCGCTCGGCGGGCGGGGCGCCGAACATCGGATGGGTGAGTTTGCCGAAACGGGAGACGGACTGAAAAATCCAGCTTGAAACGGGGACGAGGCTCGCAAGTGTTTTGAGCATTCGCGAAACTTCTCGCTGCCTGCTGCCTCCCCGAAGCGTCATCTGTTAACGGTTCCCCATGTTGGTTGGAGATTGAACGCGGAACATTTAAAAGAAAACCCGGCGTACAACACTCGAATCCGTGCTTACCCTTTGTTGACTGGAAACAAACCTGGGGCACGACCGCTTAGGAATCCCCGCGATGTGTAAAAGTTGCTTGGACCAGGAAGCCTTCTTGAATGAGGCGGCGCACGACGTCCAGAGCCTTGTCGCCGTGCCGCATGAGGGAGCCAACGCGAACGCTGGCAGATTGTTCCAAATCACGAATGATGGGAGCGGCTTCGGACCCAAGCACGATGCCCTTGCCCGAAAACGAAACCTTCGTTCCCGCTTCCGTCACTTCGACTTCGTACAGCATGTGGTCGCGGATGGCAACGGTGCTCTCTTCGCAGAGTTCGCCCAGACGAGCCAACTGTCGCATCTGGCCGGCCAGATTATTGCTGCGTTCGGTTGTAAACCGCTGCGCAAGTAGCGAGGCGGAACGGGACAATTTATCGGGGGAAAATACGCGGGCGAGCGCCTGGGAAATCTCGGGACTTGAAAAATCGGGCGGATCGTTGGTTGCGATCGCCGCGCGCAGAACGGCTTCTTCGAAGATGCCGTCGGCCAGTGTTTGGCCCAAGATATCCGACCACTTAGCGGGGTAGAGACCGATCGTTAAATGCATCGAGAGCTTCTCGTTGGCCGTCCCTTCGTGCATGAATCCCCGCGGGAGATAAAGCAGATCGCCCGGCCGGAACTCGATCTCGAAAAGCGCCTCGCCTTTTTTCGTGGTCTTTTTATTATGGAAGAAGCGGGGATCGTCATCGATCGGCAGGTCAAAGCCGGCGCCGTAAATTTTCCAATGCTTGGATCCCTCGACCTGAAGCAGCAGCGTGTCGTGCGTATCGTAGTGGGCGGCAAAGCCTTGGTTACCGGCCGGCGTGAGGTACAAATTCGTGCTGACTTTGTGGCCGAAAAACCATTCGATGCCGCGGCAAAGATTTCGCACGGACGGGGAATAGGTTTGCACCCGGTCGAGCACGACGGAGCATCCGTGAGCGAACAAGGCGCTCACCCGGTCCGGGTCGATAACTTCGGCATCCGTTTTTAGCGCCTTGTTGCTATTGATCCGCATGCTTTTACGGGTGAAAGACTCGACCCGTGCCGGTATACCGTCTCTAAAAATGTTGACGCTCTGAGCCGGGATTTCGCCGCCGTATAAGACTTCTTCGAGCGCGGCTAAGCTAAAATAATCCGTGTAGTACGACGGATCGTCGCGCGCAATGTAAAGTGGCTTGCGTTCGTAATACTCGCTCGCAAACTCATCGACGGTATGCGGTTGCAGCAGCCTAGCAACAACGTTTTCGGATGTGCTAGATTTCCACACTGACTGATTCCTTAAGCAACGCTCGGAATTTACGGAAAAAAGCTCCCCAGTCCCCTCAAGGACCGGAGAGCCTGATGTTTGGGGCGTGGCAATAGCCGTCCCCATAACGCTTTACGTGCAGTCGCCGGAGCTGCCGTCGTCCTGATGCGGGCACGAGACGAAACCGCTAGCGGCCTCGTAAAGATCGGGCGCAAAGTACGAGCTTAGGATTGCGGGCGTTGTATAAACCAAGGTCTTCTCCTAGTAATGGAACGGTCGCCGGGGCAAAAAGCGCCTCGGACCCGCTGTCTGCTCTAAGCCTACATGACCGTACAGTACAGACCCATATCTCCTGTGTATCATTTATTGTAGGACTAAGGGCTCACAATTTGAGATGCACTGTAGGACTGAGCCTCCGGGATCACTCCTTTATGAGATCCTTCGCGTGGGCCTTACGGCCCATTCTGGTTCGATCAAAAATAGGTCGGAATACGCATCGGATTTCGGCGCCGTTTATAGAACAATAGAGATGCTTAGTCGCTCCGGACCGTTAGGCTCCGAGACGTTTCGACTTGGCCGGTTCTTTTTCAGGGAAGTGCGAGATGTTGCCAACGCAGAGAGATTTGAGTCGCGCGTGAGTGACGGCGAAGAAATTGAATTGATTTCGAGAGTTCTTCGACTGACGAACGAACAAATTTCTCGCGAGCTTACGGACCACCACAAAAAATACGTCAAAATGCGCTCGCTCTGGTACGCGGCCGTCCGGCATCAAGATCAGGCTAGTCACCTCCGCGATATGTTGCAGCACGGTGCCCAGCTGCTTCATCTAGAAGTCGGTATGCTTTCGCGTGCCGAGGGCGACGTTATGGCCATCTGCGAAATGGTGGGCGCCGAATATGGCGGCGAGGGGGGCGGGCCGACCGAAACGCTTTCCAAAATGGCGCGGACCGAGGGCAAAGCAGCAACCTGCGAAGATATCGCAAAACTGACCGCTAGTGGGGAATTTGCGACCAATTTGCGCGTGCCCGTCGGCTCGTTTATCACGATGTCGTTTCGCGTGCTCGAAAATTCTTATGCGGTCACGTTCTACTCGCGATTTCCGCGGCCGGTCCCCTTCGACGCCGGCGATCACGAGGTTATGGGAATGCTAGCCGATTATTTTTCCAACTTTTTGGAAGGCCAGCGCAAGATGGAACAAATGACGCACCTGGCCTACAACGATCAGTTAACGGGTTTGCCGAATCGCGCGGTCTTTTTTAGTCGCGCCGAAGAGGTGATTTCGATGGCGACCCGTTACAAGCGCGAATGTTTGATGTTATATTTGGATTTGGACGGTTTTAAATTAATTAACGATACGCAAGGTCATGACGCGGGAGACGCCGCGCTCGTCGAGGTGGCTCACCGGTTGCGCGATATTTTGCGAAGAGAAGACTTCGTAGCAAGAATCGGCGGCGACGAGTTTGCCCTGCTCATTCCGGAAGTCCAGAATCCCGGCAACCCATACGAAGTCATCGACCGAATTCGCAAAATCATGCTCGAACCGTTTGAAATTTCCGGTAACCGTTTCTTTTTGTCGACCAGCATCGGCGTTGCGATGTTTCCCCGGGACGGAACGACGCACACCGAATTGCTTGCGGTCGCGGACAAGTCGATGTATCAGGACAAGCGGGCTTCACCGCCGGATCGCCGCATGACGCCGAAGCGGCGGCGAACCGATCTCAGCGTTGTGATTTAGGGGAATGATATGACGGGGAAGAAGGCGTGCAGCCTGACGTTCGACGGCAAGCGGGCATGCCGCCGGACCGCGGTATTAACGTGCCTCAACAGCCACACCGTATGCCGCGGCCACTACGTGCGCGATAACACGGTCGAGCCCCCGCGGCTGGTCTGCGGGCAATGCGGCGCTCTCTGCCGGTTAAACGATGAGATCCGCGACTTTTTCGAGCAGGGCGAAGCTACGGTCCCTTTCGGTCACAGTGATAAATAGGGCTCTCAAAGCAGACGAAAGGCGGAGTCGGCGTGGGCACAACCGGTGGAACCACGGTACCGCCACCGCCGCCGCCGTTGCCGCCATGAATCATTCCGATTGCAATCGGCAGGAGAAACAGAAGCCAGCCGTTGTGCGCCGCATGTGCGACGGGCGGGATCATGGCGGTGAGCGTCGGGACCGGCGATAAACTCTGTGGCATTGCAATCGGACTCGAAAAATCCGGTCGCGGAAGGGTGAATGCCAGTGGCTTGGGAGTGGCCGGCGTAAAGTGCACCGTAAAGGCTTCGGCCACCACAACCGGTTGCACGACAAGCGAAAGATTTCCGCAACTCGAGGGAATGAACACTTTGACGATGCTGCCGAACCGCGGTAGATCGATTTCCCAGCCCAGAGTGTTCGCCGGTATGATCAGATCGTCGTTCATGAGCACGCGCGTTCCGCGCAGCCACGTCATGGCGTCGAGATGGCGCGGAACGATTACGCGACGCATGCGATGGCGTTGAATGCTCTCGTAAATTTGCACGTATTCCGCATGCGTCAGCCCAAGCCGTTGCGCGGCCGTTGCTAGAACCACCTGGCTATTGCGGCTTTGACGCGCTAAATCGCTGGCCGAGAGAATGTGGCCCATGAGCGGCTCTGCGCCAAGCGAAGTGACAACAGTGCGCGCGTCCGCAAAGGACGGCAATACTGCCATGATCGAGATCATCACGACTGCCAATAAGCGAACAGGGTGCAGCATGCTTACAGGTTGCCGCATTCTTAAGAAAAATAAACTAGTCCGAAGTGCTCATCTTCGACAGAGGCCGTTGCCGGAGGCTCTTAATGTCGCTCCGAGCGCGCCGGCGTTACTGCTAAAAGCGCGCCTAACAATCCGCCCGTCAGCCCCATGAGAATGTCGGCCGCGTTCCACACGCGGCCTTCGTGAGAGCCGCGCCACCATTGCACGACCTCTATGCCGGCGCTGTATATGGCAATCGAGAGGCCGACGAGAAGAGCTTGATTGCGGGTGCGGATGCCTCGCCACCACGCGAAAGCGTAACCCATCAAGCCGAATGCAACGACACTATAGAGCTTGCGCAGCAGAACGTGAAAGTGGAGGCCGTACTCGCGCGGACTCGTTACCTCGCGAACCTCGCGGTTCAACGCCAGGTAGAAGAAGAGGCCGGCTAATAAAATGATGACAATTACCGCGATGCCGCGGCGGGAAGTTTTCATTCGATGAATCCTACCAATCAAGAAATAACCGCGCTATGGGCCATTTCTCCCATAAAGGTATAGCCCGATAGACCTACCACAGTTCCTGTGGTCCCATGCTTTACCGTGCAATATTCCCACGCGAAGTGTAACGCCGCGGTATAAGATGGAGCCGGAGGATTGATGCCGGTCTTAGTCACCACAGAGTTTCCGCCCCCGGGGTACGGTGGGATCGAACGATACATGAGCCGGTTGGCGTCGGAGATTTCTGCGGCGGGTCATCCGCTCGCCGTCGTCGCACCGCAGATGCCGGATGATGCTGCCTTTGACCGCGACCTTCCCTACCCCGTCGTGCGCTTTCGCTTTCCGGGTTACGATCGTCCGGAGCCCGCACCGGTTTGGATCGCACGGGTTGCGCAAGCGACGATTCAAGCGCAGCGTCTGATACCGGATAAATGCAGCATTGCGTCATCGTGGGTGCGCAGCGGAATAGCGTGCGCGTTGTTGCCGCGCGCCGTACGTGGGAACCTCGCCATTATCGCACACGGATCGGAAATTCTAACGCAACGATCGGGACCGCGACGAGCGCTCATGCAGTGGACGTTTGGGCGTGCGCACGCCGCCGTTGCAAATAGTACGTTTACGGCGCGTTTGTTAAAAGAAGCCGGCTGCTCAGAGGAGCCGGTGTTGGCCCGCTGCGGTGTTGATCCGGTTACCATTCCGCCCGCACCGGCCGCGGTTCCAACGATCTTATCGGTCGGCAGACTCGTAAAACGAAAAGGCTTCGACCGCACGATCCAAGCTTTGCCGCCGCTTATTGAGAAATTTCCCGAACTGCGCTATGAGATCATCGGTGTCGGACCGGACGATGCGTATTTTCGAGAACAGGCCGCACAACAAGGAGTGGCGTCGCACGTCTTTTTTCTCGGCGATGTTGACGACGCGGAAGTACGCGCCGCCTACGCTCGCGCCTGGTGTTTCGCGCTTCCGACGCGACGGGTCGGCGTCGGTGACGTTGAGGGATTTGGGATCGTTTACCTTGAGGCCGCCATGGCATCGTTGCCCGCAGTCGGCGGACGCAACTCGGGCGCAGAA
>JALZBM010000120.1 GCA_030947385.1 Vulcanimicrobiota bacterium | reverse complement strand
GTACCGCTCAAGTTTGAGCCGCTCGTCGTAGAAACGTAAATCCCAGTCGATCTTGCTAAAGAGCGTATTGATTTCGTCAAGCGATGCGCTCACGTGGTCGAGCTCGCGATCGACCGCGAGCATCGGGCGAACGGCGGCGTTGAAGTGGTTGAAGAACGACGCACAATACGGTGAAACGGAGTTCACAACGCCGATTTCTTTGAGCGCGGGCGGACTCGCGCTCGGTAAGGGCGATGCGCCCGGCGAGCCGCCGGCTGCGAGCGCAAACAGCAGTGCGTGAAGCAGGCTACTCGTTAGACCAGTAATCTTTGAGCGCTTTTCCGCGCGAGGGATGGCGCAGCTTGCGCAACGCTTTGGCCTCGATTTGGCGGATGCGTTCGCGCGTGACGCCGAACTCTTGGCCCACTTCTTCAAGCGTACGCTGGTGGCCGTCTTCCAAACCGAACCGCAGTACGAGCACTTTGCGCTCGCGCTCGGTGAGATTTTGCAACACGTCCGCCATCTTCTCTTTGAGAAGCATGACCGACGCGGCTTCGGCGGGCGCGACCGCTTCTTGATCCTCGATGAAGTCCCCGAGGTGGGAATCTTCTTCTTCGCCGATGGGCGTTTCAAGCGAGATCGGCTCTTGCGAAATCTTGATTACTTCGCGAACTTTTTCCGGTGTCAACCCCATCTCGGAGGCGATTTCTTCAACCGACGGATCGCGCCCAAGCTCTTGCAGGAGCTGCCGGGAAATTTTGATCAAGCGGTTGATCGTTTCGACCATATGCACGGGTATGCGAATCGTCCGCGCTTGGTCTGCGAGCGCGCGCGTGATGGCTTGGCGGATCCACCAGGTTGCGTACGTGGAAAATTTAAAGCCTTTACGGAAATCGAATTTCTCGACCGCGCGGATCAGCCCGAGATTGCCTTCTTGAATTAAGTCTAAAAAGAGCATGCCGCGCCCGACGTACTTCTTCGCGATGGAGACCACCAGGCGTAAATTGGCTTCGGTCAGTTGACGCTTGGCTTCTTCGCCGGTCGTAACGACGATGGAATTCGCGCTGCCGTTTTTTAGCGCTTCCTTTTCGCCCGACTCAATCTTCATGGCCAAATCTTTTTCATCGGCCATCGAAAGCAGCGGTACGCGTCCGATCTCCTTGAGATACATGCGGACCGGATCGTCGAGGGCCAGGCCTGCGGGCACGGCCGTTTCGTCGGCCGGCTCTTCCGCTTCGACTTCGGGCTTCTCTTCTTTTTGTTCGTCGATGATCTCGACGCCCAAACCAGCGATCTCTTCGAAGAGATCGTCGATGCGCTCCGGATTCACGTCGTCGACGTTGTCGAAAACGGCATTAATTTCTTCATAGGTCAAAGAGCCGTTCTTTTTGCCGCGTTCGATCAATTTTTTGATCTGCTCTTCGAGCGGTAAGCCCGGTGTTGCTTCGACGGTTGCGGTTGCTTTTTTTCGTGCCATATTGTTACTTCTCACCTCCTTTCGCGGGGATGTTATCGTTTCAGCTTTAGGACGAGCGTTTCGAACTCGGCGCGAAGCTCCGCCGGAACGGTTTCTCCCGCCCCGACCGTTTTATCGATTTGCTGGGACAGTTCTTGATAACGCCGTTTCTCGTCTTCGAGTTGCAGGCGTCCTGCAATTTGATCCAAGTGTCCCCGCCGCTCGTCCGTGTCGGCGTACCGGATGGTCTGTGCGCGGTGCTGCAACGTGGAGAGCAACTCTACGCTTGTATGGTCATCGGCAAACAGGGCTAAAATATCAGCCCCGCTCGTAAAACCGGCGCTGCTGCCGAGCATCCGTTCGTAGATCCCGCGGTAGATTTCGTTCGGAAACCGGTGCGGCGGAATCCGGGATCCGTACTCTGCAAGTAGTGCGGGTTCTTCTAAAATGATGGCCAGCACCTCGCGCTCGAAGGACGCCGGCTGCGTGCCGAGCGGCACGTGGCGGGTAGCCGTGGCCCGTAACCCCGAGCGAGGCGAAAAGTTCATCGTGTTTGCGAGAAACCGCGTGTTCCGGAGATCGTTTACGCTGACCTTCAAGTGTCCGGCAACATACACGCGCCACTTGTCCCACTCGGCAACCGGCGTCATCTCCCGAATCAGCGCTTCGCCTTTTTTGGCGATCGCGCTCGGCGAATCGAAGCCGGTTTTTAAACGGTCGAGTTCGCGGTCGAGCTTGAACTCAATGGACGGTTTCGCCGCGTCCAGGACCGCACGAAATGCGTCCGCACCCCGCGCGCGTACGAAGGTGTCGGGATCCTCACCCGGGGCGAGCGTGACGATCCGCACCGACGAGCCGGCATTCTCCATCGCCTTCACCGCAATATCGACGGCCTTGTTCGCTGCGTTCGCTCCCGCCGTGTCGGCATCGAAGCACAGGAAAATGTGCTCCGCGTATTTGCCGAGTTCGTGCGCCTGCTCTTGGGTGAAGGCGGTTCCAAGCGAGGCGACCGCGTTCTCAAAACCGGCCTGATGCAGCGCAATGCAGTCCAGCGGCCCTTCCACCACGATCAGCGTTTTATCCAACGCCGCGGCGCGCCGTGCCAAATTAAGGGCGAAGAGATGCCGCCCCTTGCTGTATACCGGCGTGGTCGTCGTATTAAGGTATTTTTGCTCGGCTTCGCCGAGCGCGCGGCCATTGAACGCGATGACTTCGCCCGTCGTCGAAAACGTTGGAATCATCAAGCGGTTGCGGTAGAAATCGTAAAAGCCGCCGCTCTGACGCGGTTTGATCAGGCCGGCCGTCGCCGCGAGTTGCAAGTCGATTCCCGCGGTTCGCAACTCGCCGACGAGCGCGTCCCAGCTCTCCGGCGCGTATCCGAGCGAGAAACGCTCGCGGGACGCAGCCGAAATTTCACGCGCATCGCAATAGTCTGCAGCAATGCGTCCCTCGGGCGCCGCTAACGTTCGCGCGAAGAATGCGGCAGCCAACCGATTGGCTTCGTAAATGGTTTCTTTTTCATTGCGCGTGCGCGCCGCTTGCGGGTTTTCCGGCTCCAGCTCGATGCCGGCGCGCAGCGCGAGCACTCGCGCGGCATCCGGAAACGAAAGATTCTCTAAACGCCGCAAAAAAGCGATGACGTCGCCCGCTTCGCCACACCCAAAACATTTAAAATAACCCTGTTCGGGATGAACGTGGAACGACGGCGTGCGCTCGCTGTGGAACGGGCACAATCCCACAAGGTCGCGGCCGCGTTTTTGCAACGCAACGTAGGAGCCGATGAAGCTCGCTATGTCCACACGGGCGTGAAGCTCGCGAATTATCCCTTGATCGATTAGCATAAGACTTGCGCTCCTCCAGTTCGCCGGAACCCGAAGCGGCCCCCACGAACTCTCCCGGCATGCCCGCTTTAAAGCGCGTCTTCGATCCGATTCACCACTTCATCGAATTAGGCGCGCAGGAAGCCCGCCTATTAGATTGCGACGTGATGCAGCGCCTGCGGCGCCTGCGGCAACTCGGACTCGCCTACCTCGCCTACCCGTCGGCCGAACATTCACGATTTAGCCACGCGCTCGGCGCATTTGCCCTCGGAACTCGCGTGTTCGACACGCTCGTTTTGCACAGCCCCGAACACTTGGGCACCCCGCAAGAAATCGCGTACCAACGGCGCCTCGTACGCGCCGCGCTATTGCTTCACGACATCGGCCACGGACCGTTCAGCCACGCCTGCGAAGCGGTGCTCGGAATCAAGCACGAGCAACGCACGCGCGCGTTGCTCGAGTTGCCGCGTCTGCGCGCGCTGCTCGCCGACCTCGACGTTGAGGTAAACGACGTCCTCGAACTTGTGACGGGCGGGGCGGCGAACCGGTACCCGGTATTGACCGAAATCGTGAGCGGTCCCAACTTGGATGCGGACCGGATGGACTATCTTTTGCGCGACGCGTACTTTACCGGCGTGGCAAGCGGCCGTTACGACAGCGAACAACTTTTAGGATCGCTGCGAATATTCGCCGGGCCCTCGGGACCCGTCATGGGCATCGATTCGCGAGGCGTCGTGGCGCTGGAATCGTTCGTGCTCGCGCGTTATATGATGTTCGCAACGGTCTATTTTCATCACACGACGCGCATGTTCGAGCGAATCCTCCAAGACGCCTTACGCGAATTGTGGCCGGATCCCGCCGCACTCGATACCATCGATGTCTTTTTGGAGTGGGACGATTTTCGCGTGATGAACGAGCTACGCGATTTGCCGTCGCTGCGGCCGCGGGCGCTGCGGGAACGCTTGCGGTTGTATGCCGTAGCGGCAGAATTCAACGCGGAAGCCGATCTGCGCACGTACGAAGCGTGCGAATCGGCACTACGCGCACGGTATGGCGATGCGGTGTGGGCCGACGCGCAAGAACAGCTGATGCACCGGTTACCTTTAGGGGCGGGCGACGTTCGCCCCACCGTCTACGTCGGCATGCCGTCGGGTCTCATGGACGCACGCGAAGCGTCGGACTTAATCGCAAAGATTTCCGGCAAAGCCTACTGGCGAAAACTCTTCGTAGAACGAGACAACGTCGATGTCGCAGCGGCGCGCGCCCTATGCCGCGAGATCATTACACGCGGCAGAAAGTAATCCGAGTCAACCTGAGCACCGGTAGCTCAGCGTGACAGTGATGTCGCGAGTTACGGGGTAAATCCGCGGCGCGTTCTTTGTTGCGCGCGAACGACGAAGAACGTTACCTCGTCGCGATGTCCGGCCGTTCGACTTTGCAGATGCCACGTGCCCGGCCGTAGCGGCCACGCATAGGTCGTATCGGCTGTCGTCGCAAGGCGCACGCCGTTCAGGAACCACGTCACCGGCGCATGGGAGTACGTGCGGACGGCAAACGCAATCGCTTGCGACGGCGCCACCTCAACCGTATCATCGGTCTTATTGATGATAAAACGGTCGCTCTGATGCGGAAAGAGAATGCGAATCTCACTCCCCGTTGCGGCTGCAACGTGTTGCGCGCCCAACCATTCATCGTACGCACGAGGAAGCGTGGGCGGCGCGGGCTTGCCGTAATCGGCGAGTTGCGACTCGAACAAATATTCCCGTACAACGGCCTCGCAGCCCGTCTGGGGTTTTCTTCCGGTGTTCGCGCAAATCGCGCGGGGAACCAAGCCCGGCGGCTTCATGAATGGGGGCGGTTCGCGGTCTTGATGAAGCCTTAGCATGATGCGATTCCACAGCGGCGCCGCGCCGGTAACGCCCGACACACGCCGCATCGGCTCTCCGTTGAAATTTCCGATCCAAACACCAACGGTATAATCGTTTGAATAGCCGACCGTCCACGTATCGCGGAAGTCCGACGACGTTCCGGTTTTTACGGCCGTCGCAAAGGGCAGATCGAGAATCGACGCGGCACCAAACGAGCCTGCACGGGCTGCGGAATCGCTTAGCATGTCGGTAATCAGCCGCCAGATCTGCGGAGATCCTAACGGCGCGGCGGGAATTGCGCTAGCCGTCGCGATCGTACGCAGCGGGATTGCCGAACCCGCACGTGCGAGCGTAAGGTATCCGTGCGTGAGTTCCCACAGGCTTACCTCGCCCGCGCCCAGCGTCAGGCCTAGGCCGTAATATTCCGGCGTCCGGTTCAGATGCGTGAATCCCAGCGCGTGCAAACGCTCCAAGAACGCCGGAGTTCCGACTCGCGAGAGCACGCGCACTGCGGGCACGTTGAGCGAGTTCGCTAGTGCAATGCGGACGCGAACGGGTCCCGAATAGGCGTTGCTATAGTCGGAGGGCGAGTACAACTGACCGTTCGCTATTGCGTACGTGACGGGAACGTCGGCCAGCACCGTGTTCGGTGCGATCGCACCACGTTCCAGAGCGAGTTCGTAAAGGAATGGTTTGAGGGCGGAGCCCGGTTGACGCAGCGCGCGCACGCCGTCGTTGCGCCCGTGATTGTCGTCATCGAAGTAATCCGGCGAGCCCACATACGTAAGAACGTTACCCGTGTGGTTGTCGACAACTAAGGCCGCGCCCTGATGAACGTTGCGGCTTGCAAGGCCCGCTAACAAAGCTCGCATTTGCGTTTCCACAAACTGCTGGAGCGGCCGGTCGATTGTCGTGCGAACGAATGACGTGGAAACGGGCAGCGTTGCGGCGAGCGAGAAGAGCAGATGGGCTCCCGCCAGAATGCCGCGCGGAGCGGCGACGAAGTGCAGATCCTCGGCTGCGGCTTGCCGCGCTTGCTCTTGTGTGATCGCTCCCGTCGCCCGCATGCGCTCGAGAACGTAGCGCTGCCGGGATTTTAGGGCGCGCAAGTGCGTGCGCGGCCCGAGGCGGCCGGGATCGTTCGGAATTGCCGCCAGCAATGCAGACTGAGCTAAATCCAGACCGGCCGCCGAGGTTCCGAAATACGTTTGCGCGGCGGCTTCGACGCCGTAGAGATTGCCGCCCATCGGTAAGCGGTTCAGATAGGCGGCAAGAATCGCTTCTTTACCCGAGCCCGCTTCGATGCGCCAGGCGAGCCACATTTCGTGCAGCTTTCCGCGCACGGAACTGGGCGTGTGGTACAACATGCGGGCGAGTTGCATCGTGATCGTGGAGGCCCCGCTGATTGGGGCGCCGTTTTGAATCAACTGCCGGATCGAGCGGAAGGCGGCCATGGCGTCGACACCATCATGCCGGAAAAATCGCTGATCTTCAGCTGCGATTGCCGCCGCAATAAATGGCGGCGCGATGCGCGAAAGCGGTACCGACACGGCGTGCCCGCCATCCGAAGGCAGTACCGTTCCGAGCGGCAAGCCGCTCCGGTCGGCAAAGACGACGGCGGCTTCGCGCCTTTGGAAACGCGTAACGTCGATGCGCGTCATCGCAAGAGCCGCAAAAAAGAGCAGCGCCGGCATGACGGCACATAGGATTGCGAGTCGAATCACAAAGGTTCGTTTGATATGTGAGGAATTCGACACGCTGCGGAGGCGAGCCATGCTGCTTTGGAATCGCGCGGGATTGATTTTTTGCATACTGTTCTTGGCCTCCGGTTGCGGACACGCAACCCCGGGTGAGCCGCCGCAAGGCACGTTGGCCGAAGTTTCGCCCCTTCCAAAGCCGGTGGCACCGGCCGCGATCGTGGACTACGGCCCCAAACAC
>JALZBM010000298.1 GCA_030947385.1 Vulcanimicrobiota bacterium | reverse complement strand
ACCGGACGACGTGCGGATGATTTACGGAAACCGCAAGCCGAATTCGATGGTACAGGACGTGGATTCCGGGTTCGACGCGGCCTTTTTCACCGGGTATCACGGCGCGGCGGGTGCCGCAAACGCGGCACTGGAGCACACCTACACTCCCGACACCATCTATAACTTGCGGATCAACGGCGTTACGTGCAGCGAAGCGACCATCAACGCCGCGCTTGCCGGATCCTACGGCGTTCCGGTTGCGCTCATTACCGGCGATCGAACCACGATCGAACATGCCAAAGAACAAATGCCGTGGATTACCGGCGTCGTCGTCAAAGAGTCGGTCGGCAAATTCGTCGTCAACTCGCTTTCGCCGCCGGAAGCTCGGGCGGCAATCCGCGCCGGGGCGCGCGAAGCGATGGGACGGATTGAAAAATTAAAACCGTTCGTGTTCGAGCCGCCGGTTACGATGGAGATCGACGTCGTGCTCACCGAACAAGCCGACTTTATCGAACTCATTCCCGGATTCGAGCGGACCGCTGGAAGGACCGTGCGGTTCATTCACGACGATTTCCGCACGGTCTTCCGGACGTTCGTCGCCGCGTTCCGCCTGGGCGGCGCGGCAAACGCCTAGTTCCGTTTTTTGCGGCGGCCGCGACCCTTGCCTTCGAGGGTTGCCGCAGCGTTCTCAACGACCGCCGCGCCCATTTCAACCATGTGACTGATCTCTTTGACTTGATGGCTAACCTTGCGGACGCGTCCGGTCGCCTTTTTGGCGCCCCGCGCGACCTTCTTCGCCGTTCCGACGGCCTTCTTCGCAACGCCCCCGGCCCTCTTTGCAACGGACTTCTTGGCGGTCGATCGCTTCGCGGTCGACTTCTTCGCCGTTGATTTTTTTGCCGTCGATTTCTTTGCCGTTGATTTCTTTGCCGTCGATTTTCTCGCGGTTGATTTTTTGGCGGTGGTCTTTTTTGTCACTTTACGTGCGGCCAATGTGATCTCTCCTAAAACAAGATGCCGGACTGCCCGGCCCTTTTAAGTAAGCGTTCCCTCAAATGCACGCATCTAACCCGATGCTGCGGCCGGAGTTCCGAGCGCAATCGCGATTTGGGCAACCTCATCCTCGCTTATCGAAAGGGCACGCATGGCTCGCGAGTAGGTTTCGATCGTATCCACGCTTTTCGAGCTGTGAGCGCGCTCTTCGCGCAGACGCTTGATTTCGGCGGTCGTCCTCGCAACGAGCGCCGCGTCGACCAATACGCCGGCCTCGACGAGTTGGGCTTCGTGTTTGTGTAAGGCATCGGCGACGATGGCATCGCCGGAGTGCTTGCCGAATACGAACGACATCTCCGCGCCGACAAGAGCGGCGGGGACGGCTTCGTACATCCGGCGGTCGATAAGCATGGCGTGGGTGTGAATGCCCGATTCGTGGGCAAAGACTTTTTCGCCGATGATGGGCTCGTGCTGCTGAATCGGCACGCCGCTCATGCGCTCCATAAACCGCGCGAGATCGAGCAACTGGTTGTATTTAAAGCCCGGAATCTCAACGCCGTACAGCACGTTCAAAGCGGTCATCGCTTGATGCAGCGGCACGTTTCCGGCGCGCTCGCCGTACCCGTTGGCGGTCACGGAGAAAACCCGGAATCCGCATGCGAGCGCCGTGATGCAGTTGATGGCACCCAGGCCGTAGTCGTTGTGAAAGTGATTGAGCAGCGGCACGTCTTTGGGCATCGCATTCACGATACGGCTGCAGTACCAACGCGTCGCCTCGGGCGTAAGACACCCCACGGTGTCGGGCCACGCCGGGCGGTTTCCTCCGGCTGCCAAACCCGCTTTAAACAACTCGATGAAGTAGTCGACGTCTCCGCGGCTGCCGTCTTCGGCGCCGAACTCGATCGTGGTTACGCCCCGCTCGCGGGCGTATGTTATGGCATCGCAATGCAGATGAATGTTGGCGTTGCGGAAAAATTCGAGCGGCAGGTCGAGCCACTCTTTCTCGTCCTTGCCTTCCAGGCGCAGGAGCGTCTTGCCGATTTTATACTTGAGGTGGAGGTCGCTGCCGCTCGTAAAAATGAAAAACGTCACCTCCGAGGGAGCGACGCCGACTTCTTGCAGCGTTTCGATCGTGACGTCGATGTCTTTGCGGTTGCTGCGGCACATCACGACGATCTCGACGTTTGCCAAATCGCCCTTGCGCTTGCTTTCCATCACCAATTGCAGCGTCTTGCGGTCGCCCGCCGAAGCGGCCGGGAAACCGACGCTCAGGATGTGCACGCCGATCTCGGCGAGATGCCGTGCAATTTCCAGTTTCTGTTCGGGCGTGTAGCAGACGCCCGGCATCTGTTCGCCGTCGCGCAAGGTTTCGTCGTAGATGCGTAGCTGAGATGGGTCGGCGAAATTGAGGTGCTGGGTGAATTCGCGCGGATTTCGGATCAGACGTTCGATCGGCTCACGAAGTTCCATGGTCCGTAGGATTCCCCGGACGGCTCACGATTCCGGCGTCTCCGGCGGCGCTTGACTGGGCGCGGCT
>JALZBM010000297.1 GCA_030947385.1 Vulcanimicrobiota bacterium | reverse complement strand
ACGATAAACCATGGAATATCGGCTGCCCAATCGACGCTCCCCGAATGCCGCTCGCGCGCGATGCGAATGATGCCGAGCGCAAGAACGATCGGAACGATCAGCGTGGTCCGCGTGAGTTTGACGACGACCGCCTGCGCCGCCGCTTCATGTCCGTACGCAAAGCCCGCTGCAACGACGGAGGACGTATCGTTGATTGCCGTGCCCGCCCAGAGGCCGAACGCGCTTTGACTTAAGCCCATGAGATGCCCGAGTGCCGGAAAAATCAGCACGGCTACAATATTGAAGAGAAAAATCGTCGAAATCGCATAGGCGATTTCGGGACCGTCGGCTTCCAAAACCCCGCAAACGGCCGCGATTGCCGAAGCGCCGCAGATTGCAGTGCCGACGCCGATTAACGTGCGCAAAACGGTAGCGGTGCCGAGCATGCGACCGAGTATGTACGCGGCGCCCAACGTTATAACGAGCGTTCCGAGCATGACGGGTAGCGAGCCTAGGCCGGTGTGAATGACTTGACCCAGATCGAACGTCGCGCCGAAAAGCACGATCGAGGCTTGCAGCACGAACTTGCTCGAAAAACGAATTCCGGGATGCAAGCGCGGCGCCGGGCGGCGAACCGTTGCGACAATCATGCCGAGCACGATTCCGAAGACGGGTCCGCCGACGATTGGAATCTCATGTCCGAAGACGTAGGCGGCGACCGCGAGTGCTAAGCAGATCGCGATTCCGGGTAAGAGCTTCACAGAGCGAGTCCATTCAACACATCCAAGCCCGGCTTCTTTTCTTTTTCGGTAGGAGAACCAATGAGCGACGTTACCGACCCGATGAATGCAACCAAACTCGAAGTAAACCGTCGCGCGTTCGTCGGCCTCTCGGCCGGGGCCGCCGTTTTAGGCCCCTCAACGCTCAAGGCACTGGCAGCAGGCGCGGAATTGGGCAAAATCCATCCACCGCTGGTCGCGGAGAACGATCCCGAAATTACGGCGGGATGGGTAACGCTCGCGCGGCCCGGCAAAACAATTAAAGCCTATCAGGCCGCGCCGAAAAACGCGCATGCCAAGACGCCCGGTATCGTCGTAACGATGCACATTTGGGGCGTCGACACGAGCATCCGCGACGTCGTACGGCGCTACGCGAAACTCGGGTACGCAGCAATCGCGCCAGATCTCTACGGCCGTTTGGGCGCAGCACCGGCCGGAGACGGCGCGACGGACTACAAACCGTTTGTCGCGCTTGAAAACATGCTCGTGGATTCGCAAGCCGACGGCGATTTGAATGCCGGCGCGCAGTGGATCAAAAACCGCTATCCGCATGGCAAAATCGGCATCACCGGCTTCTGCATGGGCGGCGCGATCGCTTTACGCCAGGCGGTCGATAGTCCCGTCTTCTGCGCGGCATCCGTCTTTTACGGAAAAGTGCGGTATGCGACGTTCGGGCCGCCCGGAGAGAACGACGGGCCGGTTACCCGCATGGCGCTGGGTTATGCCGATGAGATTCGCATACCGCTCTGCGGAAACTACGGCGAGCGGGACACGAGCATTCTCGCCGCGGACGTACGCGAATTGCAGCGCAAGCTGAAGGCACTCAACGCACCGAACGACATCAAGATCTATCCCGAGGCCGGCCACGCGTTCTTTGACGATCAGCGCAATTCGTACGTTGCCACCGCCGCCACCGACGCCTGGAAACGCACGACCGCGTTTTTTGCAAAGTATTTGCGCGCGTAGGTCGAACATACGTACGCCGTGACCATTACGCTTGCCACGTTGCTCCTGGCAGCACTCGGAATTTCTTGCGGCGCCGCAGCGACGTGGCTCGCGCTACGGTCGCGCATTCTGCGAACCCAGGAGCGCGCAACCCTGGCCGAACGCGATTGCGCAATCGCACAGTCGCGGCTCGCGGACCAAGACGGACGCCACCGCGACGCCGTTACGGCCGTCGCCGAACAACTCAAGAACGAACTGCACGAAGCCAACACCAAGCTCGCGCAGCAAAATCGCGAAGCGTTTTTAGAGTTGGCATCGCAGCGCTTTTCCGCCGCCGAAGAACGTGCCAATGCAAAACTTTCCGAACTGGTCGTTCCGGTCGCACAAAAACTGGGCGAATTCGACAACCTCGTCAAAGCGGTCGAGAAACAGCGCATCGGTGCGTACGAGGGCCTGAGGGAGCAAATCAAGGCGCTCACCGTTCATGGCGGCAAACTCGAAGATGCTGCCTCCAACCTTGCAACCCAGACGTCCGTTCTGGTTTCCGCGTTGCGCAATCCGTCGACGCGCGGTAAGTGGGGCGAAGTGCAATTGCGCCGGGTCGTCGAGCTTGCGGGAATGGAACCGCACTGCGACTTCACCGAACAGCAAACGTTCGATTCCGTTGAAGGTCAAAGCCGCCCGGATCTGACCGTGAAACTTCCCGGCGACTCCGTGATCTTCGTGGATGCCAAAGCGCCGCTCAATGCGTATCTCGATGCCATCGAACTGGTCGACGAATCGCAGCGGCGCGACAAACTGCGCTCGCATGC
>JALZBM010000119.1 GCA_030947385.1 Vulcanimicrobiota bacterium | reverse complement strand
CACTCGGCTTCCATCAGCTCCGAAGTCAGCGCGCCCGGCATCGGTTCGGATTTCAACTACACGCGCGACTCGCTGGACGTAGCGAAATATTTCCCGTTCAGAAACGGCGCTACGCTCGCGACCCACGGCCAGGCGAATATTTCCACGGGTGCCGTGCCTCCCAATTCGCTCTTCACGTTCTCCGACCAAAATCTGCGCGGTTACGCCAACGTGTTTTACGGCACCGACACGCTACTGGGACAAATCGAATACCGTAAACCGATTCTTGCCGACCGCAAATTGATTCTTGCGGCGTTCTATGACGAAGGCGCCTATCGTATTCGCGGGGCCAGTCCGCTGCTCGATCCCTACACCAACCGCATCATCGGCTATCCGGGCAAATGGTCGGCGCGCGGCGACTTCGGCGTGGGCATGCGCTTTGATTTACCGCAACTCAACCTGCGCACGATTCGCATCGACTTCGCTCGCGGCAGCAACGGTACGCACACGAGTTTCGGAATCGGGCAAAGCTTCTAGCATGAAGTTGCACGCCAAACATCTGGGTGTCGCCTTCGTTGCACTGCTGAGCCTTATCGCGGCTCCCCTTGCCCTGGCGGCCGATTTGACCGACATCGGGTCGATCGATCAAGGTGCGATTGCAAATCTGCCTTCGTTCGTGCGCGCCAACCGGCAACTCGCGCAATACAAGTCCGGATTGGACCGGCAATTTGCCGGGCAGATGAAGTCGGCCCATTCGCAGGCGGATCAAAGCCGCATCGTCGCCTCGTTTCAGCAAAAACTGCTGACGCGGCAACGGGCGGTAATGGGACCGCTGTTCGCGCGTGCGCAAACGGCGATTGCCTCGGTGAGTTCGAGCAAGAACCTTTCGGTAGTCGTCGACCGCCGCATCGTCATCTTCGGCGGCCAAGACATTACGAGGAACGTGATCGACTTGCTGCAGAGCCCGGGCGACATCGTGCCGCCCGTCAGCACGCCGCCGCCGTCCGAGGTCGGGTACGTCGACCAGGCAACGATCGATCAGATTCCCAAACTCAAATCGGCCAGCGACGATTTTGCCAAGTTCGACAACGATCAAAAAACCGCGGCCCAGGCGCAGATGGCGAAAGCCAAGAACGACGGCGACCGCCAAACCGTCCTCAAGAACTACGAGAAAACGGTGAGCGATCAACGCGACAAAACGCTCAAGCCGCTCGTCGACCAAACCAAGTCCGCCATCGCGGATGCCGCCAAGAAAAAGAACCTTATCTTGGTGATCGACCGCGCGGACATGATCTACGGCGGAACGGACATCACATCGGATGTCCAAAATGCGATCAAATAAGGCGCTCCGTCCGCTCGTGAAGTTCTTTCCGGCGGGCCTCGCGCTCGCGCTCGTGTGTCTTGGGGGATGCAGCCGGCCGGTCGACGTGCATTCGGGTTCCGTGCGCGGCGTCGGCTACGTTCGCGTTGAAGACGTCGTAAAAAAGCATCCGCTATACGGACAGCTCGCGCAGATCGATTCGAATATCGATGCACTCAACATGCGCGCGCTCGCGCCGTCGGTCCCCAAGACGGGCGCCGAGATCGCGCGCCAAACGACCGAACTCAATCATGAATTGCAGTTGGCGCAGACGCGCGCCAATGCGCAGCTGCAGCAAAAACAGGCCGACTACAGTGCGCGCGAACAAGCGGCGATTCGCGCCGCGCTCGTTGCGGCGGGCGAAAATCCGGGAGCCGCACCCGCACAAGCGATGCAAAATACGGCCGCCCTGCAAGCCGCAAACGTAAGCGCGCAAGCGAACTCGGACTTTGCACAGTACCAGCAAGCCGTCGTCGCACAGGATCGCACGGCGGTAGACGCCGTCTCCAAAGCGCTCGACGCACGCGCGCAATCCCAGTACCGGCAGAAGGCCGATGAACTGCAATCCAAAGAGTCCGCAGCCTCGCTGGATCTCGCTACGCGCGACTCCTCGCAGCGCATCTCGCTGCGCACGAAGCTTAGCAATCTCGCGTTGGACGATACGTTGCGCGCCCAGGTCAAGGCGCAATTGAGTGCCCTGGACCGCAAAGAAGCCGCGGCCACGACTGCGATGCGCGATCGCGACGCCGCAACGCTCAAGGCGTTCCAGGCGCAGTTGCGCACACAAACGTCCGGCGAAATTGCCAAACAGGCGCAGTCAATCCATCAGCAGACGCAATCGAAGTTGAAAACGCGTCACGACTCCGTCAGCTCGAAAGTCAATTCGCAACTGCAGTCTTTAGGCGGGGCGGCACCATCGAACAACGGGCGAATTTCCCCGGCGATGCAAGGCAAGATCGCCCAAATCGACAAGCAGTACAAGGCGCAGTTCAAAGCCGAGGTCGCCAAGGCGATTGCCAATTTCAACAAGACGCGCTCCGATTTGGATCTGCGTTTTGCGGCGCTTCGAGGCGTTGACGTCGGCGCTCAAGGGGCGCTCGGCAAACAGCTCGCCGCGTTGCATCACCAAAGGGATCAACTCTACGGCCAAATAATGGCTCAAATCAAACGCGAGGTGCAGACGATAGCCGCGCAACGTGGCTTAAAAGTTGTGTTTATTAACGTAGTGCAGCCCGTGGGCGGAATCGATCTCACGGAAGCGGCGCAGAAAGACGTCGAGAGTTTACACGAGTGAAGAACTATAGGATGCTCGCACCCATTGTCTGCTTGCTCGCGCTGGCCGCATGCGGCAACCGGGGATCCTCAGCACCGATCGGCATCGTCGACACGCAGCGCATGCTGCAGTATTGGCCGGCGTTTCAGAACGACAACAATCAACTCAGCGTCGACATGGCCGCAATCGAACGCTCGCACGTATCGCCGGCGCAAAAGGAACGGGCGCGCGCCGATCTGCAAGGGAAGTACGTACGGGTACAACGCGATCTAACCGATCAAGTGCGCCAGGCCGCCGAACAAGTGGCGCGTGATAAGAATCTCAAACTCATCGTGACGCGCGAATTCGTCGGATATGGCGGAACCGATATCACACCGGATGTCGAGAAGGTTCTCAAGATCGTCGAGACCTCGCCCTCGGCGAGCCGGTAAGCTTTGCCGCACCGTGCGGTGACCGTCGCGGAACTCGCGCACCTTGCGCGAGGCACCGTCATCGGTAACGGCGCGGCGGTTATCACGCGCGTCACGTCGGTCGGTGAGGCGGACGGCGAATCGCTGACCTTTGCAACGGATGACCGCTACTTTTCCGACGCGCTGGATTCCGCTGCGGGCGCGGTGCTCGTAGATGACGCACTGCTCGCCGGGCGCACGGCGTTCTCCAAGCCCGTTATTGCCGCACCGTCCGCGCGCGTTGCGCTCGCGGCAATTCTAAAAACGTTCGAACGCCCACCGCCGCGCGGTCACTTCCGTCATCCAAGCGCCGTCATCGAACCGGATGCGCAAATCGGCGCGGACGTTTATGTCGGCGCGCTCGTATACGTCGGCGAAGGCGCAGCCATCGGCGCGCGCACGACGCTCTTATCCGGCGCCGTGGTCGGCGCACACGCGCGCATCGGCGAAGAGTGCCTCCTCAAACCGCGCGCGAGCGTCCTGGATGAGAGCATCGTCGGCGACCGCACGATCATTCATACGGGGGCCGTGATCGGCAGCGATGGATTCGGCTGGGCGTTTGTAGAGGGACGCTTAGAGAAAATACCGCAAGTCGGCAACGTCGTGCTCGGAAACGACGTTGAAATCGGCGCGAATACCTGCATCGATCGTGCGCAAACCGGCAGCACGAAAGTGGGCGACGGTTCGAAGATCGACAATCTCGTACAAATCGCGCACAATTGCGAAATCGGCAAGCACACGGCGCTTGCGGCGCAGTGTGGTCTCGCCGGCACCACCATCATCGGCGATTACACACAAGTTGGCGGCCAGACGGGATCTCGCGGACACATTACCATCGGCTCGCGGGTAAAAATCGGCGGCGGAAGCGCCGTCTGGGGCGACGTGCCCGACGACGCTTTCATCAGCGGCCGTCCGGCGCGCCCGCACAAGGAAGAAATGCGCCGGGAGGTCATGGTTCGCAAGCTGCCTAAGCTGTTTGCTCGTGTTGACGCGCTGGAAAACAGTCTCGACAAAGCGTTGGATTAGGCGCCGCGGCCGGTGACCGTTCACTATCAACAAACGCTGCGTGACCCGATTTCTTTCGAAGGCGTTGGTATTCACACGGGAGTTCCGTCGCGCGCCGAGGTCGCGCCCGCGCCGCCCGGCACGGGACTCGTGTTCGTTCTGGAGGGCGGGATTCGCGTTGCCGCAGTTGCCGAGAACGTGGTGGAGACGGCGCGTGCGACGGTGCTCGGCAAAGACGGCGTGACGGTTTCCACCGTCGAGCATTTACTGGCCGCTCTTTTCGGAATGGGCATCGATAATGCAACGATTGCCGTCACGGGACCTGAAGTGCCCGTGGTCGACGGAAGTGCGAAGGCTTTTGCGGATCGGATTGCAGTGGCCGGCTACGTCGCGCAAAAAGAAGTGCGCGCTCGTTTTATCCCCGCTACGGCCCAATTCTTTCGCGATGGGGATCGCACCGTCATCATATTGCCGGCTGCAAAGTTTCGCGTGCGGTTTTTAGCCGATTTCGCCGCTCCCATCGGCACGCAGTTTTTCGACGGTGAAATCGCGCCGGAGTTTTTTCATCAAGAAATCGCAGGCGCTCGCACCTTCGGCTACCTTCACGAAGTCGAAGCCCTCCTCAAACGCGGCCTCGCGCAAGGCGGAACGCTCGAAAACGCGGTGGTCTTTGCGCCGGACGGACCGATGCAACCGCTGCGCTGGCCGGACGAAGTGGTGCGGCACAAAGTTTTGGATTTGATCGGCGACTTCTGTTTGCTCGGCGCTTACCCGCAGTGCGAGATCGTTGCGATCAAGAGCGGTCACCGTCTGCACTGCCTGGCGACGAGCGAACTTCGCAAACAATTGCTGGGCTGCCTTCCCTCCGCGAAAGTGCAGTAACGAACGTATGGCCGAACTCGATATCCGCCAGATCATGGAGATCTTGCCGCACCGGTATCCGATTTTGCTCATCGACCGCATTTTGGAACTCGAACCGGGTAAACGCGCCGTGGGTTTTAAAAATATTACCTACAACGAGCCGGTGCTCGCGGGGCACTTTCCGGGAAATCCGCTCTTTCCGGGCGTGTACATGATCGAGGCGCTCGCGCAACTGGGCGGCACGACGGTTCTGGAACCGGGAGAATTTTCGCGCAAGACGCCCTACCTCGCGGGCATCGACAATGCCAAATTCCGCCGCCCCGTCGTCCCGGGCGACCGCCTGATGATGGAGACCGTGGTCGTTAAAGTACGCAAAAACATCGGCTGGATCAAAGCCAAGGCGACCGTGGAAGAGCAATTGGTGTGTTCGGCGGATTTGATGTTTTCAATTGCGATGGATCCGCGTTTGTTCGGCTACGATGCTACGGTTTTGCACGCGTGATTCATCCCACCGCAATCGTGCATCCGAACGCGCAGATCGACCGCGGCGTCGAGATCGGCCCCTATTGTTTGGTTGGAGAAAACGTCACGATCGGAACCGGCACGGTGCTGCACGCACACGTCGTTGTGAACGGCTGGACGACGATCGGGCGCGACAGCCAAATCTATCCGTTTGCCACGATCGGCAGCTCGTCGCAAGACCGCAAATATAAAGGCGAACGGGCGTTTACGACGATCGGCGATCGCACCGTGGTGCGCGAATACGTCAGCATCCAGCGCGCGACCGGCGAGGACGAAACGACGTCGATCGGCGACGATTGTTTGCTGCTCGCGTACGTGCATATCGCGCACAACTGCCGGGTCGGCAACAGCGTTACGATGAGCAACCTCGCGCAACTGGCCGGACACGTAACGGTTGACGATTTTGCCGGCATTGCCGGCATGGTGGGCATGCACCAATTCGTGCGCGTCGGGAAGTACGCGTTCGTCGGTGGGTATACGAAACTTGGCCGCGATTTACCGCCGTTTTTTTTGTGTGAGGGCAATCCGGCCAAGGCCTACGGCCTCAACAGCGCGGGACTCAAACGCGCGGGTTTCGGTCCGCAAGACGTTGCCGAACTCAAGGCGTTCTACAAACTGATTTATGGATCCAAGCGCAATCTCTCACAAGCGCTCGAAGAGATGGAGGCGACCGTGAAAACGCAACCCGGCCGCGAACTCATTGCGTTTTTGCGGACTGATTCCGACCGCGGCATTTTAAAATAGGCGCGGTGCGCTATTTTTTCTCGACCGGCGAAGCCTCGGGCGAAGCCAGCGCGACGCTGCTCGCACGCGCGATCGCGCAGGTGGACGCCGGCGCGCGCTTCGAGGGCATCGGCGGGGAGCGCATGCGCGCGGCGGGCTTTGCGCTGTGGACGGACACGCGCGGCTGGGGCGGAATGGGGCCGCTGGAAGCGATTGCAAAAATCCCGAAGCTCTACGCGATTATGTGGTCGACCGCCTTGCGTTTGCGCCGCCGGCCGCCCGGCTTGGTCGTCCTCGTCGACTTCGGTGCGTTCAATCTGCGTCTTGCGAAGACACTGCGGATGCTCGGGTATGTTGGGCCGGTGCTGTATTTTTTTCCGCCCGGAGCCTGGCTTGACAAGCCGGCGCAAGCCGGGCTCGTGGCGCGCCTCGCAACGCCGCTCGTTGCATTCGAGCACCAGCGTGATTTTTATCGTGCGCGCAATCTCGCCGTGCAGTATTTCGGACATCCGCTCGCACCGGCATATACGATGCGTGCGCAGCGCGTTGCCCCGCCGACGGACGGCGGTACCGTAGCGCTCCTTCCCGGCAGCCGCGCGGGCGAATTGCGCTTTCATCTTCCCGTATTGCTCGATGCGTTTGCGCTCTTACAACGCAGCCGCCCGAACGCGCGGGCACGCATCGGTGCGGCCGACGCCGGCGCCCAAACCCTGATCGAAGAGGCGTTGCGCGGCCGGGATGCTTTGCATGTTTCAATCGTGCGCGGCGCGCAGACTGCTTTATTGGATGCGGACGCCGCGTGGATCGCCTCCGGAACGGCAGTGCTCGAAGCCGCCTTACTGGGCGTGCCGTCGATCGCGCTGTACATTCTCTCCGCGGCGCAGGCGCGCATTGCCCGGCGCGTTTACCACGGCGACTACATCACGATTCCCAATCTCGTGCTGCAC
>JALZBM010000022.1 GCA_030947385.1 Vulcanimicrobiota bacterium | reverse complement strand
TTCGGCCGCGAGCGGCGTTGCCTGCGGGCCGATCGTAACTCGCAGCGGTTTGCTTCGCACGGTGAGGGCCGGAGCATGCGGGGGTGTGACGCGCGCCGCAGTCGGCGCGCTCGTTTGAACGCGAGCGCTTAGCGCTGCCGCTTGCCTTTCGGGGGCGAGCGCAACGATTTCGCCGTTCGCGTCCACAATTTGACTCTTCCCGCAATAGAGCACGCAGCCGCGTTCCACACCGGTTTTGTTGGCCGCGATGAACGGTACGCGGTTTTCGCGCGCCCGCACGCGCGCGAGCAAATCCGCTTGCACGTTTTCCAGACTCGCGGCGTCGCGTCCGCTGGAGACCCAGGCCGTCGGCATCACGAGCATTTCGGCACCCGCGTCGACGAGGGTACGCGCGATCGTCGGTATGCGCCCGTCGGCGCAAATCATCACGCCAAGCGGCCCCAGCGACGTTTCGACCGGTTTGCAGTGCGTTGCCGCCGTAAACCATTGCCGGTCGAAATGCCACAAGAAAGCCTTGTCGGCAAAGCCGGCTACCGTGCCGTCTGAGTCGACGACGACCGCGCTGTTGCGCTGAGCCGTCCCATCCATTCGCGCGCTGCCGTAAACGATCACCGCTCCAGTCCGCTGCGCGAGATTTTGAACGTCGCTAAGCGCTCGCTCGGTTAGGTTTAAATCCAGCGGAGCTTTGCCGATGACATATGCAGGGACCGTTCCCTCAGGCAACACGATCAGTTGCGCTCCGCCGGCCGCCTCGCGCTCGATTTGCGCGCAGATGTGCGGCCAGACGGACTCAAACGCATCGCGGTCGTGCGCTTTTAACTGAAGGGACGTAACGAAAATCGTGCGCCGGTTCAATCGAGCGTGCGCTTGCGCGTAATGAGGATGTCGTACATGAAGTTTTTCGCCGGGTTACTCTCTCTTGTAGGCCTCTCCATTTGCCTCTGCGGTTCTGCCGCCGCATCGAAAACGCATGCCGTGCCCGCAAAACATGCGAAAGCTGCGCTCAAGGCCGCGCCCGCGCAGAAAGCCGCGCCTGCGCGTAAAATCACGGTCGCAGCGGCCGACGAATATTTCGGCCACCTCAAAATGAGTATCTTGGGAATTCGCAACACGCTCAAAGATCTCGCGCAAAAAGCCGACTACAACCCGAACAACCCCGAACAGATTTTCGGAAGCGCCGCTTTCGCCGAAGAAGCTCTGCACGAGTGGGAGCATAAGTATCCGGGCGATCCGTGGCTCGCGAAGACCGTTGCAGGGGTCGTTCACATGTACGCTCGCGTGCCGACCGCAGGCGGTCGCGCCAAAATGCATGCCGCCTTTGCTTGGCTGCAAGCCCGCTACGGCAAGACCAAGGCGCTGGTCGAAGTTGCGAAAGCCGAGGTTGCAAGCGCGGACAAAGCCGTCATCGAGGCCGCAGCGGCCGCCACTATCCCGCCGGCCGCGTCTGCACCGAATGCATCCGCAGTGCCCGCGCTCGCTCCGAACGCTCCCGCGCCGGCCGTCAGCAACGCGCCCGCGCCGCCGCATAGCTAAAATAATTCCCGCAGCCGCGAGGCGAGGCGTGAAACGAATAACCTTGCAGAGCGTTTGTTAATAGGACGCTCTTTGTCGATATTTTGGAGACTGTAGCCCCGTGAAAAACATTCTCGCCTCGTTATCCGTCGTATCGCTGGCCGCGGGCTTAGGCGGCCACACGGTAGCCGCCCCTACGCCGGCCGCGAAGGCGGCGGCCAAAGCGACCGCGGGCAAATCGCCCGCTCCAAACAAGGCCGCCCCGAAACGAAAAGGGGAAACCGCCGCACAGCGCGCGGCCCGGCTAAAGCTTTCGGCTCCGGCCGATGAGTATTTCGGCAAGCAGAAGATCAGCTTCATTGGGATCAATAACACGTTGCGCGACCAGGCGATTCGCTCGGGTGACTATACCGTCGATGCGGACATCATTCATAAAGTGCAGACGGCGGAAGACGCACTCAACGATTGGCAGCGCAAGTACCCCAAAGATCCTCAGTTGGCGAGAACTCTCTTCTTAATGGGCAAGACGTACGCGAAGATTTGGACCGCCGACGGCCAGAGCAAGGCCGCAACCTACTATCTAACGCTCGACCACCAATTCCCGACGACCTTTTTCGGAAAGACGCTGCACGCGCAACTTGCCAAGGGTTTCACGGAACATGTCCTGGCGGACGCGCTTCCCTGCCCCGCGCCTTTGCCGACACAAACGCCTTCGCAACCGCTGCACCGCGGACAAACTCCCTCGCCTTCGCCGTCGCCGTCACCCACACCGAGCCCTGAGCCAACGCCGGTTCCGACGCCGACCCCGCCGCGCGATCCGCGCATTCATCTTTCGATTATTCCGCAGCCGTGCTTCACACCGACTCCGTCGCCGTCCCCGACACCGAGCGCCTCGCCCACGCCTCTGCCCGGCGCTTCGGGATCGCCAGTTCCCTCGGGATCGCCTGGTCCTTCGGGATCACCTGGTCCTTCGGGATCGGGATCTCCGGGGCCATCGGCGTCACCCGGCCCCTCGAGTGTGCCGAGCGCCTCGCCCCTACCCAGCCCGGTACCGCTTCCAACCGGGCGACTGACACCCGTGCCCAGCGCCACCCCATCGCCACGGCCGACCCGAAAGCCACATCACCGCTAGCATCACAGGGATTAGAAAAAGCCCCCGGTTTCCCGGGGGCTTTTCTTTTGGTTTCTAGTGGTTACTAGAAGTGCAGGCCGAGACCGACGTACGCAGCGTTGTGCGAGAAGTCGGACGGGGCGTTGCTCTTGTTCTTACCACGGTCGCCGAGGAATCCGAAGTCGATGAACAGCGGGCTCGTTCCGAAGTTGAACGTTCCACCGATTTGGTACTTCAGGATGTTGTAAGCGAGCGTGAACGGACCGGTCGGGCAGACGTCTGTTCCGCACGTGCCGCGCACGTTCGGATAGTAGTATGCGCTACCGTACACCGAGAACGGCTGATCGAGGTCGGGCAGTTTTTCTGCGCCGAAGCCGAGACCGTTAAGTTTGGGATACCCGTAGTTACCCGTGCGGTACATGTAGCCGATGCCGATGTAGACGCGCGGATCGAGGACCTTAAGACCAAGGCGTCCGTCGAAGTCGTAGTCGCGAGCCGTGAACGCCGGGACGAAGGTTTGACCTTGTCCGCCGATGACGGTTACGCAACCCTGATCGCCGTTTGCCGTGGCTCCGGGACCGCTGCAGATGACTGCGCCGGGGCCCGCCGCCGGGGTGTTGATGCCCTGGTTATGCGGGTAGTTGAACTGGCGATAGTCGCCTTCGAGCATGAACGGTAAGTTCATGAGCGGAAGTTCGATCGCACCGCGGATGGCGTACGAGAAGCCACCGTTGGTGTTGTTGCCGGTGTTGCCCGGGCTGAACTCGTTGTAGACCTTCGGTGAAATCAGGTAGTCACCGACGATGAACTTGTCGAGATACGGCGTCGGACGCGGCGACGGGGTCGCTACGACGGGGGCCGGAGTTGCGGGAACCGGAGTTGACAGCGGTGGCGGCGTTGCCGTCACGTAGCGAACAACAACCAGTTTCTTCTCGGGAACCCACTGAACGTATGCGCCCATGCCTTCGGAAATCACGCGGACCGGGACGACGACGTGGCCCTGGTAGATTTCCGGGGGTACGTCGAGCGGCCGGGTTTCGCCGTTGATGACCACTTCGGGCTTGCCGACGGTGACCTTCACGTCCGAACCGGGTTTGCTTACGTCAACGGTGCGTGAGCCGGGGTTGTACGAAACCGTCGCACCCATTTGCTCGAACATCGAGCGCAGGGGTATCAGGATCGTGCCGCCGCGGACCAGCGCTGCGAGAACACGGCCGGCTTTGAGTTTGTCCGGTTTCGCGTAAACGTGGTGATCGTTGAACAGAATGGGAATTTGGCCTGATGGCGGCGAGCCGAAGTCGGCGGCCGGCATTGAGGCGGGAGCGGGAGCAGGTGCGGCCGTGGCCGGCGCGGTCGTAGCTTGAGCAATCGCGTTGGTTCCAATGTTGCCATGCGATGCGGGCTTCGACTGCGAGGCAACCGCGTTAACGCCAAGGCTAGCTGCGAACAGCAGGCCGAGGAGTCCGGTGCTCAGTCGTTTCAATTTTTCCTCCTAGTTAGAATTAGACCAGAGATCATCTGTTGTTCCGGGGCCGATTACACGGCGCAAACCCATCAAAAGAGGACTCACGTCATCTCGCGGGGGGTACCCAAAAACAAACCTTTTTAATCTCTTCGGGAGCAATCGCGTGCCCCCCTTGAAGTATAACCCGAGCCGACGGCGGTTTTGAGGCTATATTTGTCGGGTGGGGCCTGCTCAATTTGCCCTCTAGCGGCTATAACGCAGCCCTAGGTCAATTTGTCTTCAAGTTTGGAAATAAATTTCGAGCGCTCGATGACGTAGCGCTCGTGGGTCCCTTCGGCGACGTTTTCTTGCTCGTCGAAAACTTGAATTGCAAAGGTGACGCGCGGCCCATCGATTTGTACGATCTCGACCTCGGTGCGGACGATGAATCCTACGGGCACCGGTTTGCGGTGTTCGAGATCGATGTGCGTACCGACCGTAAGTTGCTCGCCGGAGAGTGCGGGGGCGACGCAATGCATCGCCGCCTCTTCTATAAGCTGAACCAGCTGAGGCGTTGAAAGTACGTCGGCACCTTTATTGCCGGCCTTTTCAGCGGTCATCCACTCTTCAACGCGGGTCTGGCTGCTGTAAGAACGGCCGATGTCGAGTTTGGCACTCATGGCCATCACAGGATACCACGCAAGGGTTACGGCTTCCGCCTGCGCCGTTCAGCTCTCCCTTAAGAAAAAAATGCTAGCGTATCTGCAGCCAACTGAATCAATTTGGGTTTTGAGGCGTAAGTAAGCTCAAGAACGACTGCTTTTCAGGAGAATCATGCGATACCAACGTGTGGCCATTGCCATAACCGCCATTGCAGCGATCGGCTTAAGCGGATGCTCGAAGAAGGATACGGGTCCCAAAGGCCCGCCTCCGCTCAACGTCGATACCGCTCTCGCCATGCGGCGCGATATTGCAACCTTTGTCAATCTGGACGGCCAAATCGCGCCGTTGCTCGATGCAACGCTCGCGGTTCAGCAATCCGGTCCGCTCGTCAACGTCTACGTTAATGAGGGCCAACGCGTGAGCGCAGGTCAGCTCATTGCCAAAGTAGACGACTCGACGATGCGCGCCCAACTCTCTCAAGATGAGGCGCTTATTTCGCAAGCCGCAGCGCGAGCGCAGAGTTCGGCGCTCGGCGTGCCCATCATGGCGCAGCAAGTAAGTAGCGCAGTACAAACGGCGCGCAACACCCTGAGTTCGGATCGCGCTGCCCTCGCCAACGCTCAGCTCGTGTATAACCAAAATATGCAATTATTCCATCAAGGCTATGTTTCGCAAACCGCGCTCGAACAGTCGCGTTCGGCCTTTGTGGCCGCGCAACAGCGCGTGCAAAGCGATCAACAGTCGGTGACGACCGCGCAGTCCAACACGCAACAAACCGGCGTTTCATCAGCGAATGCGGCGGCAGATCGGGCGGCGATTTCATCCGCGCAAGCCCAAGCCAACACGCTGCGTACGCAAATCGGTCAAACGGCCCTGTACGCACCGTTTTCCGGCACGGTCACGCAGCGCTTGATGGATCCCGGCGCGATGGCGGGGCCGACCGCGCCCGTAGCGCGTCTCTCTCAAATCGATACGGTGTACATCAACGTAAACGTTCCGGACGAAGATCTTTCGTTTATTCATGCGGGCACGCCCGTGACGTTTACCACCGGCTCCGTTCCCGGTAAAACATTTTCCGGTTCGATTTCCGATGTAAACGCGGTGCCGACGCAAGGCACGCTGTCCTACCGTGCTCGCATCCGCGAAGCCAATCCCGGAGGGTTGCTGCGCGGCGGGATGCTCGTTTCGGTAACGGTCGAAAAAGAGAAGCACGTCGCAACGATCGTCGTCCCGCGCTCGGCGGTCGGACAGAATGAAAAAGGCAGCACGGTATTCCTCGTGGCCAACGCAAAAGCGGTCGAAATTCCCGTTACCGTCGGCATTCAAACCGATACTTTAAGCGAAGTTCACGGCGCGCAAATCCGGCCCGGCGCTCAAGTCATTACGACCAGACCCGACGCGTTGCAAAACGGAAGTGTCGTAGCCGTCAACGGCGCCGGTGCCCCCGGAGCGGGCGGTCCGCCCGGGCCGCGCACCAAACAAGGTGGCAAAAAGCCATAATGAAATCGATAGTAATCGCCGGCGCGCTTGCGCTCGGTATGGTCGTGCCCGCCCTCGCTGGTGCGGGCCCTCACAGCGCGCATGCCGTTGCCGTCGCAACGGCGACACCAATTCCAAAACCGACCGCCAAGACGCTGCCGTATCCGGCGTACGGTACGCCGGCGCCGGGCATCGCGTCCGGCGCTCCCGTTCCGGGCGTTCCGCAGGACATCACACTCGGACAAGCGGTTAACATCGCGGTTGCCAAGTCGCCGGTGCTCGCAAGTGCGCGCGGCAGCGAAGCGTTAGCGAACGCGCAGGTCGACCAATCGCGCGTCCCCGCACTTCCCAATCTCTCCGGTAACGTATCCACGACGCACTCGCGCGGACAGGGTACGCCCGTTTCCACGGGCGGCAACGGAACGGGTGGAACCGGTGGCACAGGTGGAACCGGACGGCAGAGCGGTGGAAATTTCACGCAAAATACAATTTCCGCCAATCTGCGGCAATTAATTTTCGACGGCGGACGCGTCGCGGCCCAAATTCGCGCGGCTCGCGAAAACCAACAGGGTGCGGTCGCAACCTACCGGCGCAATTTGCAGACGGTTACTTTTAACGTAGCCAACGCGTACTACAACGCACTGCAGGCGCGCCGCGCGACGGTGTTGGCGCAGCAAGTTGTTGTGCAAAACCAAGTGCAAGAAAATTTGGTGCTCGCGCAAATTCGCGCCGGAACCGCAGCCCGTTCAGATCTCTCGACCGCGCAATTGCCGACCGCGCAAGCGCGCGTCGCACTCGTGCGCGCTCAAGGTTCGGAACTCTCGGCATACGCCGCTTTTGCCAACACGCTCGGATTGGATGCAAACGCGTACGTTCGGCCAATCGACGACACGCCGGCAAATCCCGGCGCGTCGCTCTTGCAGGCGCCGCTTCTCGGCTACGATACGGCAATGACGCGTGCGCTCGCATTGCGGCCCGACTATGAAGCCGCGAGCCGCAACCTCAGCGGCGCGCAAGAATCGCTGCGTGCGGCGCGCCTGGGTCTCTTCCCATCGCTCACCGGAAACGGCGGCTACGGTACGAGTTCGACCAATGCATCGGGTGGAGACTTCCGCAATTCGGGGTCGCTCGGGGCCGCGATTGCAATTCCGATTTTCGATCAGGGGCAGACCAAAGCCAGCAAAGAGCAGGCGCAAGCGCAACTCGATATCGCGCGTGCAAATTTGCAGATATCCCGTTTAGGCATCGGGCTGGGCGTGCAACAAGCGCTGGTCAATCTCGTTTCCGCGCAAGCGGCCGTTGCGCAAACGCAAGCAGAACTTGCCAAAGCCCAAGACGTTTTGCGCGCAACGCAAGCGCAGTACCGGGCCGGCGTGACGACGCTGCCCCTGCTCTTGAACGCGCAGGTCGGCATCACGCAGGCGCAAACGGACCAGCTCAACGCCGTGTATACGTTGCGCCAAGCCGAACAGACCTATCTCTTCGCCTTGGGTGAGAACGACATCGCCGACACGAGCCGCTAAAGAGTTTGTGCGTTAGCCGGGAATAGCCGCGCCCAAGGCTAAAAATGGGCGCGAGGAGGCGACGCATGCACTTTCGATTCACTGCCGCCCTGGCTTTTGCGTTTTTCGCGAGCCTGGGGCCACTTGCCGTTTGCGCCCGGACGATCGCGGCGGACGACTATCGCGCAACGGTTGCCCTGACGTCGCCCGCAATCTCCCCGGACGGAAAGCGCGCGGTGGTGGTGCTCACCAAAATAGCGTGGGATGACGACGTATATCGCCGCGACCTACTGCTAATCGATCTCGCGACGCATGCGACGCGCGTCCTCACGTACGATCGCAAGGGGTTATCGGATCCGGCCTTTTCACCTGACGGCACGCAGCTTGCGTTTCTTTCCGACGCCGGCAAAGGGGACGATGCGAACGCCCAAGTGTGGTTGATGCCGCTCGACGGCGGCGACCCCCGTCCGGTCACGAAAGCCCCGCAAGGCGTCGACGGTTTCTCGTGGCGCCCGGACGGAAAGGCCATTGCCTATAGCGCGGTCGATGCAAAACCCGTGCACAAGGGCGCGGCGCGTTTTCGCGATAGCTTTCTATTTACGACCGAGCCGATCACTTCGCGCAAAACCCCGTCACCCGTGCACATATTTGCCGTCCCGGTTTCCGGAGGCGCGGCGACACAACTCACGTTTGGCGCGATGAGCGCCGTGTCCACGCTCTCGTGGTCGCCGGATGGCAGGGCGATGGCTGTTGGGATGGCACCGACCGCGATTCTCAACGACGCAGACGATACCACGGTTCATGTGCTCGACGTCGCGACAAAGAAGCTGCGCAAACTCACGAGTCATACGAGTTTTGAGGGCGACCCGCTTTTTTCACCCGACGGAAAGCATATTTTATATGCCCACTCGGCCGGCGACAACCAAATCAACGTGACGAGCACCTACGTTACGACGCCGGCGGGCGGCGAAGGCATCGATCTCGGGAAGACGTTCGACCGCACCATCCATCAGGCGGCGTGGCAACCCGATTCGCGCGGTGTTTTCGTTTCCTTTTCAGATCAAACTGCAGGCGTAATCGCGCGCGCGCCGCTAACAGGAACGCCACAGCGGCTCAAGCTCGGCGAACTGGTGCCGTCCTCGCCGCTCGCGGGCGCCATCGCGCGCGACGGTTCGATGGTGTTCGTTGCGAGCGCGCCCAAAGAGGCGACCGAACTCTATCATCGCAGCGCGGACGGCGTTATTTCGAAACTGACGAGTCAGAACGCGCGGCTAACCGCGCTCGAACTGGGAGCGACCGAGCAAATCGTCTACGAAACGTCAACCGGCGTAAAGGGCGACGCGGTACTCTACAAGCCGCCGGGCTTCACCCCCGCCCGCACGTATCCCCTGGTCGTATACATCCACGGCGGACCGACGTCGGCGTCGTTGCAATCGTTTGATTTTTGGGCGCAACTGATGGCGGCGCACGGCTGGCTCGTTTTGCGTCCCAACTACCGCGGCAGCGATAACTTGGGCCTCACGTATCAACGCGCGGTGCTTTACGATCCCGAAGAAGGCCCCGGTAAAGATATTCTCGCGGCGGTCAATGCCGTCCGCGTCCGTGGTATCGTGGATCCGTCGCGTATTGCCGTATCGGGCTGGTCGTATGGCGGCATCATGACCGCCTGGCTGATCTCGAAGTATCATATTTGGAAGGCGGCCGTATCCGGCGCATCCGTGAACGATTGGGCCACCGATTACGGCGTCGCGGACGACAGCAATTCCGACGTTGCGCTTTTTCATGGGTCGCCTTTCGTCGGCAACAACGCCGCCGAGTGGCGCCGCGCCTCCGCCATAACCTACGCGCGCGACGTCACTTCGCCGGTCTTGATTTTATCCGACATCGGCGATAATCGCGATCCGTTCGCGACCTCTGCAATGTACTGGCGCGCGCTGCGCGACAATCACAAGGACGCGACGCTGCGGGTTTGGCCGGTCGACGGTCACTTTCCGCGGGATCCCGTGCGTACCGCCGACGTTTACCATTACTGGATTGACTATATCGCTCAGCACTTTCGCTAGCGTGCGGGAGCGTCGGGGCTCGTGGATAATACGAAGGTGATGCCCGTCCAAGAGAGCGTTCCAGCAACGATAAGCGATCCGGTTAACGCCGCGATTCTCGCCGTTTCCGAAGACCGGCTCACCGGATTTCAAATCGACCCGTTCGGTGAGGTGGCCCGCCAAACCAATCTGCCGGTCGAAATGGTGCTCTCCCGCGTGCGCGCGATGCTGGAAGGCGGAACCCTCCGGCGCGTACGTCAGACGGTCATGGCGACCAATCTTGCAAAAGGCGCTTTAATTGCCTGGCAAGTGCCTCCCGAACGGCTCGAGGCCGCATTCGACTATCTTTTTGCGCAGGATCCATTTTCCGGCCACGTCGTCATTCGCACGACGGATTCGGCAACGCCGGGTGCGACGTACCGGTTGTGGACGACGCTCAAAGTTCCGCAAGGCTATTCGATTGAAAAGCATGCGGAATTTTTGCGAAATCGCATCGGTGCCGGTCACTTCCGCTTGATGCCGGCAGAGCGTCTATTCGCACTCGGCGTGGGACACATTCGCCGGCGCGGAATCGAGCCCGGGAGCCGCGCAGACGTTCCGGCCGACGTCAAAAATACGGAAATCGCCGATTTGAGCGAACGGGAATGGAAAGTCTTGACCGCGCTCAAACGCGAGTTTGCGCCGCAAGAAATTCGAGCCGGTCTTTGGGGTCCGCGCGCGAGAGAAGCAGGTGTCGAGCTGGAAACTTTTTACGAAGTCGCCCGCTCGCTGGACGAGCGCAAAGTCATCGGACGCTTCTCCACGTTTTTGGAACACGTGAAAGCAACGGCCAACAACGAGCGCGTCACTCGCTACAATGCGCTCTTTCACTGGGCGGTGCCGCCCGGACGCGAACTGGAAGCGGGGCAAGAAGTCGGCCGCCATCACATCATGACGCATGCCTATTGGCGCGAAGGTGGCCCCGAATTCCGTAACGTCAATATCATGGGAGTCGCTCACGGATTGGATAAGGCACTGCTGCTCGAACATAAGGCCGCGATCGACCAGCACTTGGAAGAAGCCGGAATTCCGATCGGATACACGAACGTTTTTTGGGGTGGGCGCAGCGAGATTAAACCGTCGGAAATTGCACCGCAGGCGTATCGCGAGTTTTGCGAACGCGAGGGCATCGATCCGCAAACCATGGAGTAATGTATGCGCACTGAAAAAGGAGCACCGATCGCTTGAAACGTCTGACCGTCATTCTTCTTACCGCAGCGCTGCTTGCCGGCTGCACCAAAGTCGGAACGCAAAACCCAAGTTCCTCCGGCGGGCGCCTCAATAGTTACACGCAACCGCACGTGTTGCGCTATGCGACGGCGGAAGATTTGGTTGGACTCAACCCGATGCTCAATCAGCAGGGCACGTTGAGTTATATGTCATCGCTGACGATGGCGTGGCTGATCAAGTGGGACGCTGCAAATCAACCGGTTCCCGAACTCGCGACCGAGGTGCCGGCCAGGGCGAACGGTGGTATTAGTGCGGATGGGAAAACCATCACCTATCACCTGCATAAAGGCGTGGTCTGGTCCGACGGTAAGCCGTTCGATGCCGACGACGTGGTGTTCACCGAACAAGCCGTATTGAATCCGGCCAATAATGCCGTGAGCCGCGGCGGCTGGGATCTCATTACGAAGCTCGACGAGCCCGATAAATACACGGTCGTCTTTCATCTGAAGAAGCCGTATTCGTCGGCGCTCGTGACGTTTTTCTCGACGGCCGGCGGCAACCCGTCCATCCTTCCAAAACATATCCTGGGCGGACTGCCGAATATCAATAAGGCTCCGTATAATTCCCTGCCCGTCGGAATCGGGCCGTTTAAGTATCAGAGTTGGAAGCGCGGTGATGCGGTTACGCTGGTACCCGATCCGAAATATTTCCGCGGGCAACCCAAACTCAAGAAGGTCATCTTCAAACTAATTCCCAGCCGCGATACCGTTATGTCCGAATTGCAGAGCGGCGAACTGGATCTGTGGTACCCCGTTCCCGGCTCCTATTACGCGCGCCTAAAAGATATGGGCCCCGGAGTTACCGCATTACGACAGCCCTCGTATCTTTTCAATCACTTGGATTTCAACCTTACGAGCCCGCGCGTCAAGGACAAGGTGGTGCGCGAAGCGTTGCGCTACGCCCTCGACCGTAAAACGATCCGCGAAAAAATCTATCATGGGGTCGGCATCGTGCAAGAGAGCCCCCTGTCGCCGTCCGCTCCGTACGCGACTAAGGGAATTGCGGATGTCCCGTTTGATATTGCAAAGGCGAATCAGACGCTCGATCAAGCGGGCTGGGCGCGTGGCCCCGACGGTGTGCGTCAAAAAGACGGCGTGAAACTCAACTTGAGTTTTGTAACCAGCACCGGCTCGCAGGATGCGGACCAAATGATCGAGCTGATCCGCGGCAACTGGAAGCAGATCGGCGTGAGTCTCGACGTCCATCACTACCTTTCATCACTGCTTTTCGATACGTTTCAAAACGGTGGCATTATTTACGCGGGAAAATTCGATGTCGTGGCATTTTCTTGGCAGCTTGATCCCGTCGGCGATTTAGCAATTCTCTACGCCTGCAATCAAATTCCACCGGCCGGTCAGAACGACGCCCGCTGGTGCAACCAATCTGCAAGCGACGCGATGACGAAAGCGCAAGGATTCTACGAAGTCAAAGAACGTCAGCCGTACGAGGATCAAGCCGTTAAGGCACTGGTTGCGGACGTTCCGACGATCGTGCTAAAAGTCAACGAAGACATCTACATCTACAACAAAGACCTCAAGAACTTCCACCCCAACCAAGTCAGTCAGTTCGACGACTTCATGAAGGTGGATATTTAACGTGAAGAAACTCTGTGCGATCGCGTTGCTGCTGGCCCTCGCGGCATGTACCAAAGTCGGGACGCAAGGCAACGGGGGTACTTCGGGAACGGGCACGGCGCAGCCGCACCATCTGCGCATCGCCGATGGTTCGGGCGACATCGACAGCCTCAACCCGCATCTTTTTCAGGAAGTGCCTCTGGGGAATATCGCGGAACTTACGATGGCATGGCTGTTGCGCTTCGACCACAACAACCGCGCCGTTCCCGAACTTGCGACGGCAGTTCCGACGCAGAAGAACGGCGGCATCAGCGCCGACGGAAAAACGATCACGTATCATATACGCAAGGGCGTCAAGTGGTCCGACGGCGCGCCGTTTAATGCGGATGACGTCGTGTTCTCTACGAACGCCGTGAACAATCCGGCCAATAACGAAGTGGGTCGCGACGGCTGGGAGTTGATCAAAAAAATCGATGAGCCCGACAAGTATACCGTCGTTTACCATCTCTTGAAACCATATGCGGCGTACCAAGCGACGTTCTTTGGAACGGGCGGCGCGAACCCGTGCGTACTTCCCAAACATATTCTTGGCAATCTCCCCAATATCAACAAGGCGCCGTACAATGCCAAGCCGGTAGGAATCGGGCCGTTTCGCGTTACGGCCTGGCGCCGCGGCGACGCGGTCGAGATGGAAGCGAATCCTTATTACTGGCGCGGCCGCCCGAAGCTCGAGCGCATAACGTATAAGCTCGTGCCGTCGCGCGACACGCTGGCGACGCAGATGCAGAGCGGCGACGTCGACTTGTGGCCACTAGTTCCGGCGGCGTTCATCGATGCTATGAAAAAAGTTCAGACTGCCACGACGGTCGTGGTGCCGAGCTACTACTATTCGCATTTGGATTTCCAAAACGCGCGGCCGCTCGTTTCCGACTTGCGCGTTCGTCAAGCCATCAGGTACGCCATCGACCGTAAAGCGATCGTGGAGAAGATCGGACACGGATACGGGGTTCTTCAAGACTCCGTCATCTCGCCGGCCAACCCGATGGCCGCCAAGGATGCCTCATTCACGCCCTACGATCCGGCGAAGGCAAAAGAACTCCTCGATCAAGCAGGCTGGAAAACCGGCAGTGACGGCATTCGCGTCAAAAACGGGGAGCGCTTAAGCTTGTCGTTTCCCTTCTACACCGGTTCTCCCGAAGTGGACCGCGAGGTCGAACTGATGCGTTCGATGCTAAAGGCAGCCGGAATCGACATTCAAACACGCAAATCGAGCGCGGCGCTGTTCTTTGCGCAGTATCAGGACAACGGTATCAACGCCCGCGGGAATTGGGATATAACAACGTACAAGTGGGGCGGTACGCCCGAGGCGGACCTCTCGGCTCTCTATGCGTGCAACCGCTTCCCGCCGGCCGGGCAGAATTACATCCACTATTGCAACAAGCAGGTCTCGGCGTGGATGGATCAGTTCAAAGCAACCTACGACGATGCAATCCACCGGGACCTCGACGCGAAAATCGTCAAGCAAATTGCCGCGGACGTTCCGACGATCGTGTTGTACGTTCTACAAGATGGTTTTACATACAACAAGCAACTCAAAGGCTATTCACCAAATCAAGTCAGTCCCTTCGACGACATGATGAACGTGGATATCTAGATCACGTTATCAGCTTGAGCCGCCACCGTGTCACCCTGAGCTTGTCGAAGGGCGCCTTGGTCGTGGCCCTCGCCGCCTGCACGAGCGTGCACTCCGGTGGGGGCGGCGCGCGTCATGCCTGGACGGTTCCCGGCGAGTTACGCTGGGCCGACGCGGAAGATGTGGACAATCTCAATCCGTTGCTCTCGACCGAAACGGTCGTAAACGACCTCTCGTCGTTCACGATGGGCTATTTCTTTAAATTCGGTGCGAAAAACGAACCGGTTCCGGACCTGTGCGTGAGCGTCCCGACCCAAGAAAATCACCTGATCTCACGAGACGGTAAAACGATAACGTTCAAGTTGCGACGCGGCGTCGTGTGGCAGGACGGCGCGCCGTTCACGTCTGCCGACGTTGCGTTCACCGTGGCAACGATCCTCGATCCAAAAACGAACGTGCTCTCGCGTGACGGATGGGACCGGATCGAGCGAGTCCAAACGCCGGACGCCTACACCGTGGTGTTCCACCTCAAGGCGCCGTTTGCGCCGTTTATAGACCGCTTTTTCACGCCGGTCGGCAACCCCGCAATATTGCCGAAGCACCTGCTGGCGGGTAAAGACGTCAACCGCGCCGCTTACAACCAGTTGCCGGTCGGTACCGGACCGTTTCGCTACGTCCGCTGGGCGCGCAATAGCGAAGTTGTTATGGAAGCATCGCACAATTACTGGGGCGGCAAACCCAAGTTGCAGCGCATCGTTTTCAAAGTCGTTCCGGATTCAAACACGGCAGCGGCGCAACTGAAGACGCACGAACTCGACGCGTATGTGCGCGTCCCAGCCAGCATTTGGCAGGACGTGCGCAAGACGGCAGACACCCGGACGATCAGCTACGACACGACGTCATACGGCCACATCGATTTCAACGTCGCAAATCCGGCTTTGGGGGACGTGCGGGTGCGTCAAGCACTCGCGCATGCAATCGACACCCAAACGATGTGGCGCAAAATCGATCGCGAATCCGGGCATCTCGATTCGACCATGGTCTCGCATCTCAACTGGGCGTACGACAGCCATGCTCCCACGTATTCGTTCGACCTTGCAAAGGCCGCCTCGCTATTGGATGCGGCGGGCTGGAAGACCGGAGCCGACGGAGTGCGTCACAAGGACGGCACCCCGTTGCAATTCACGTTCGCCGGAAACGTGGGGAACCCGGGACTTGACGCGCGGGTCGCATTGATTCAGAGTTGGTTCAAACAAATTGGAGTCGTACTCGATTACAAGAAGTATCCCACGAATCAACTCTTCGGGTCGTTTGCCATGGGTGGGATTGCGGCCACGCGACACTACGATCTGGCGTCGTACGCCTGGAGCGTGGCGCCCGATCCCGATCCAAGCAATCTTATCGCGTGTTCGAAGATTTCTCCGGCGGGGCAAAATTACATGGGCTATTGCAACCGGCGTGTCGATGCGTTGCTCGAAGACGCCGGCTCGCACTATTTACAGTCCCGGCGGCGTAAGGATCTCATCGAAGTACAGGAACTGGTCGGCCGCGACGTACCGTTTATCGTACTCTCGCAGCGCACCGATCATCTGACTTTCAACAACGACTTCCACGGCTTCGCGCCCGGCCCGTCGATGATGTTTTGGAACGCTCAAGACATTTCTAACTGATCGCGGCGGCGCGCGGTCGAAATCGTCGCCCATGCGAGCGCTGCCGCGCCGGCAAGTGTAAAAGAACGCAGAAGTGCCCAAAAAGGATTGATTGCAAATTGGCCGGTTTGCGCCAGTTCCCGATGCCAAATGTGGGCGGCGGGTCCGCTCAGGGAGATCGAACCCGTCATGGCATCCGGCCAGATCGGCGCAGGCATGTGGCCTGCGATCGCTCCGGCAATTACCAGCGTTACGAACACGCATGCAGCGCCGATCAACCGTTGCGGCTGTACCTCAACGAGGGCAAAAATTGCTGCGAGCGCGGCAAGGGAAAGCAGTGCCGACTGCAGCAACCCCTCGGGGCGCTGCGCGAGGCCCAACCAATCGATGGCGCAGAGAAGTGTGCCGGCGGCGGCAACGCTCCACGCGCGCCCTTCGGCGACGGTTACGCATAGGAGTGCAGGCAGCAGCAGAACGACGAAGTCGTGTTCGTGAAAAAAGGGTACGGCAAAGGGAAGCAACGCACAGCAAGCGGCGAGTTTCCAGAGTGGCTTGACGTGCGCCATTCGCACGACGCCGGCGCCCACCGCTGCGGCGCAGAGTGCGACAAGAATGCCGATGATTTGCGCGATGAAACTGCCGAGGCCAAAGCCGTACGCAATGGCCGCAGGAGTGATTTGAATCAATGCAAAGCGTTCCGCTTGCCCATGTTCGACGAGGCCGCGCACGTATGCGGCGGCGTTCCCCCCGGTAAAAAACATTCCCAGTATCGCAAAAATCGCGAGGGCGCCGGCAAAGACGGGCCACGCGCGCTTGCGTGAGCCTTGTGACAAAAGCGCAATTGCAACGTTCGGTTGCAGTGCCGCGGCGAGTACCGCGACGATGGCGGCCGGCCTTGAGTGACCGATCCACATGCTTGCGCCGGTACACGCGACAAATGCGAGAAGCGCGCATTGTCCGAGTGCAACGTCGCTGGTGAACGGGCCGAATCCGGTTAGCAGAATCGCAGTACTCAAGAGCGCTCCGACGCTTAGCGCGGCCGCGGCGCGCAACGTTGCGACGGCAAACGCGAAGGCGCTCGCGATCAAAATACATCCCCACACTGCGGCGGCTACGGTAAAGGGTAACTTCGCAAATACCACCCACAAGGGAAGAAAGGCCGGGGGACCGATAAACGGC
>JALZBM010000118.1 GCA_030947385.1 Vulcanimicrobiota bacterium | reverse complement strand
CGCATGGGTCCTGCTCTCAGAGAGCATCGTTCGCCGCTATGATGCAATTATTTCTAGTGCATACATTCTGTGGATGGGCACGCTCGCGCTCGTTGCGTTCGAAGTGCTGAGCCATCCTCACGACCTCGTTGCGCATTACAGTCCAAATGCGTGGCTCGCAACGATCGCCTCGGCCGTACTGTGCACGGCGATTACGACCGTGCTTTGGAACATGGGACTGCGCGCCGTTCCCGCATCGGATGCGGGCGTCTTCATCAACTTCGAACCGCTCATCGGCGCGATCGCCGGCATCTTTTTATTCGGCGATCCGTTCGGCTCGTCGATCGCGCTCGGCGGCGCACTCATCATTGCGGGTGCAATTATCGTAACGAAAACGGCGGCCCCTCCCCGGAAGACCGCCGTTCTGTTATCCGACACCGTGTCAGGGTGATACCATACTAGAAGCCCTCGGCGGCTTCTCCGGCATCGTGCTTGTCGATTTTTTTGCTCGTCAACTTCGCCTGCAAAAACAACAGTAAATAATCTTTGCTGCCCGCTTTGGAATCCGTACCGGACATATTGAATCCGCCGAACGGATGTGCGCCGACCATTGCGCCCGTGCACTTGCGATTGAAGTACAAATTGCCGACGAAGAACTCATCCCGCGCACGCTCGAGTTTTACATCGTCTTTGGAATAGACGGCCCCGGTCAAACCGAATTCCGTATTGTTTGCAATCCGCAACGCATCGGTATAATCGTTAGCCTTGATCACGGCCAGTACCGGGCCGAAGATCTCCTCGAGCGAGATGCTTGCTTCGGCCGGAACGTCAACGATAACGGTGGGCTCGAGGTAGAATCCCTCATCGCCCACGCGCCCTCCGCCGGTCAGCAAGCGGCCTTCTTTCTTACCGGCCTCGATGTACTTGGAAATCGATTTCAGCGCGCTTTCATTGATGACGGGTCCCATGTAGTTCGTGTTATCGGTGGGGTCTCCGATTTTTATTTTTGCAACGCGCTCTTTGAGTTTGGCAACGAAGTCGTCATAGATCTTCGCGTCGACGATCGCGCGCGAACACGCCGAACATTTCTGGCCCTGAAAACCGAAAGCGGAAACGGTTACGCCTTCAACTGCGGCCTCTACATCGGCATCGCCCGCGACGATGATCGAATCTTTGCCGCCCATCTCCGCGACGACGCGTTTAATCCATTTCTGACCGGGCTTCGTTTGCGCGGCGAGCGCGTTGATGTGCAAGCCCACTTCTTTCGAACCCGTGAACGAAACGAAGCGCGTAAGCGGGTGCGCGACGACGGCATCGCCGATAGTTGCGCCCGACCCCGGAAGAAAGTTCAGTACGCCTGCGGGCAGGCCGGCTTCTTCGAGTATTTCGACGAATTTCGCCGCGATCACGGGCGAATCGCTCGAAGGCTTGAGCACCACCGTGTTGCCGGTAACGATCGCCGCAGCCGTCATGCCCGCCATGATCGCGAACGCAAAATTCCAGGGCGGAATAACGACGCCCACGCCGAGCGGAATGTAGCGCAGTTCGTTCTGTTCGCCCGCAATCGGCTCGACGGGTTGCGGCCCGTCGTAGCGCAGCGCCTCGCGAGCATAGTACTCGAGAAAGTCGATGGCTTCGGCGGTATCGCCGTCGGCCTCCGGCCAACTCTTTCCAACCTCGTACACGAGCCACGCATCGAATTCGAACCGCCGCTGGCGTACCAGCTCGGCCGCCTTGAATAAATAGCCGGCGCGTTCTTGCGCGCCCGCCTTCTTCCAGGTTTGGAAACGCGCCGCCGCCACTTCAACCGCATGATTGGCCTGATCGAGCGACGCGGAGCCGGCGATGCCGATAACTTCGCCGGGCTTGGCCGGATTGACGGAACGAATGTGCTTGGCGGTGTCCAGGCGCTTACCGTCGACGACGATCGGGTACGTCTTACCGAACTGGCGGCGAACCTCGGACAGCGCCGCCTGCATGGCGGTGACGTCTGCGGCGTTTGTGAAATTTTTGATCGGTTCGTTTGTAAAAGGCGCGACGGCGCGCTCGAGCGTAGCAGTCAAGTGTTTCTCCCTTGCGTTCCTATAACCGTAGAACACTGCGGGCGTTTGCGCTGCTACTCCTGCCCTAGCGGCCCCTGCAGGCCCGTGAGAGAATGACGAAGCTATGATCTACGACATTGCGATCGTCGGCGGCGGCATCGTCGGCCTGGCCACCGGGCGTGAGCTTCTCAACCGGCATCCGCACTTGCGCCTCGTCATCCTTGAAAAGGAAGATATCCTCAGCAAGCACCAGACCGGTCACAACAGCGGCGTCATACATTCGGGCATCTACTACGCTCCGGGTTCGCTCAAGGCCAAGCTCTGCGTGGACGGTCGCAAAGCACTGTGGGAGTATTGCGAAAAGAAGCAAATTCCGTGGAAGCCCGTCGGTAAGTTAATCGTAGCCACGCAGGAGTCCGAATTCGGACGGCTTGAAAACCTGATGGCGCGCGGCCTAGCAAACGGCATCTCCGAGTTGCAGCTCGTCGATGAAGCCGGTATCAAGGAACGCGAACCGCATTGCGCCGGGAAGCGCGCAATCTTCTCGCCCGTAACGGGCATCGTCGACTACGGGGTCGTTGCACGTTCCTACGGCGACGACATTCGCCAGGCCGGCGGCGACATCTACACCAACCGTGAAGTAAGCGCTATCGACCGCCGCAACGGCATCACGCGCGTTAAAACCAACGCAGGCGACGTAGAAGCGCGCGCAGTCATCACCTGCGGCGGCCTGTGGTCCGACCGCCTCGCCAAGATGACCGGCGGGCAAGGCGACCCCAAGATCGTTCCGTTCCGCGGCGACTATCTGTTGCTCAAACCGGAAAAGCGTTACCTCGTGCAAGGCAACATCTACCCGGTGCCCGATCCCGAGTTTCCGTTCCTCGGCGTGCACTTTACCCCGCGGATGAACGGCGACATTTGGCTGGGGCCCAATGCGGTGCTTGCATTCGCCCGTGACGGATACAATTTTACAACCATCAACCCCGCCGATTTACTCGAATCGATTACCTATCCGGGCATGATCCGGTTGGGTATGAAGTATTGGAAAGTCGGCGCGGGCGAAATGTATCGTGACGTCGTGCGCAGCGCGTACGTCGACGCATTGCGCCGCTACATCCCCGACCTTAAGGTCCAAGACACCTTAGCAGGCCCCGCCGGCGTGCGCGCGCAGGCGATGGATTCGAGCGGGAATATGGTTGACGACTTCGTCTTCGAAGGTTCCGATGGCGTCGTACACGTGCGTAACGCGCCCTCTCCGGCGGCGACCTCTTCACTCGCCATCGGCGCGTATATCGCGGACGACGCGCAGCGGCGTTTCTTTCTCGATAAACCGACGATCGCCGTCTAGCCCCTCACCGCGGTGAAAATTCGAGCGGTGCTTCCGCGCGACGTCGCGGGAATTCTCGATCTATTTGAATCCGTCGCGGCGGAAAATCTTTGGCTGGCCACCGAACCTGGTTTCGATCGAGAGCAATATCGCGAGTTCATTTCGCTCTCCTCGCAACGAACGCAGCAAACCGTGGCCTTCGTCGCCGTTGCGGGGCGAAAGACAATCGCCGGTCACATTTCTGCCTCACGGGATGCAGACTCAGGACGGTGGAGTCTGGGAATGCTCGTCGCGAAGGAGTACCGCCGCCTGGGCGCCGGTTCGGCCCTGTTGGAAATCCTGATCGAGTGGGCACAAAAAGCCAAGGTTAGCGAGTTGTATCTCGAGGTGTTTCCCCACAACGAATCTGCGCTCGCTCTTTACCGGCGCTTTGGATTCCTCCAAAGGGCATATCACAAAAAGCAGCTATTGCGCCGCAGTGGCGAACTCTGGGATACGATTGAAATGGTTCTCGCGGTACGCGATATACCGCCGCCGAAGAATTGAGGAACGGTTATGGCCAATCGCATCATTCACTTTGAAATCCCAATGGACGATACGCAGCGCGCTACCACATTTTATCGTGAGATGTTCGGGTGGGATATCGCAAAATGGGATGGACCGATGCCGTATTGGAACGTCAAAACGGGAGTGGGCGAGGACGGCATCAATGGAGCGCTACTCCCGCGCGGCGGAAGCGTAACTGGCGTGGTAAACACCATCGGTGTCGACGATATCGATGCAACGTTGGAAAAGGTCGTCAACAACGGGGGCAGTCATGCGAGTCCAAAGATGACGATCCCCGGGGTCGGAGACTTTGCGTATTGCAAAGATACGGAAGGCAATACGTTCGGCATCATTCAGATGCAACGCGAAGGCGGCTAACTAGAACAGGCTTTTCACAAAGCCGTCCACGCGTTCGACGGCTTGTTCGCCGCGCGCGTCACCGTAGGCATCGATGAGCGCGCTGCCGACGATTACCCCGTCAACGCGTGACCCCACGGCGCGCAAATGTGCCGCGCTGCTCAAACCGAATCCGACCGCTAGCGGCTTACTGGTTACGTCGCGCAATTGCGCGACATGTTGCAACAGCGGAGAAAAATCCGGAACGGTACGGGCTCCGGTAACGCCCAATCGCGACACAACATAGACGAAGCCCGTGGATTGGGCGGCGATCTCTTTTGCGCGCTCTAGCGGGGTCGACGGCGCAATCAAGAGCGGCATTGCCAGACCGTTCGTCGCGAGGACAGCCCGCAATTCGCCCGCTTCTTCAAAGGCAACGTCGGGCACGATGACGCCCGCAACACCGGCGGCCGAGGCGTTCTGGGCAAATCGCCGGAAGCCGTATTGAAGCACGGGATTGTAGTAACTAAAAAGGACGACCGGCACGGCGGATTCCCGCACGACGCCGAGCACGTCATCCACTTTCACGCCTTGGCGTAACGCGCGCACGCCCGCGGCGGCGATCGTCGGACCGTCGGCCAGCGGATCACCATACGGGATGCCGAGTTCGATCAGGTCGGCGCCGCTACGCGACAAACTTCGCAGCAACAATGATGTTGTTTTTAAATCGGGATCGCCGGCCATGACGTACGGAACGAACGCGGGCCGGTTGGCCGCGCGCGTTCGCGCGAAGACTGCATCCAGCATTATCGTTGCAGCAAACGCACTTGGTTGATGTCTTTGTCGCCGCGCCCGCTCAAGTTCACGAGAATCAAACCTTCCGCGCCACGCTCCTTGCCGAGTTGTAAGGCAAATGCCAACGCGTGAGCGGATTCTAATGCGGGAACGATACCTTCCGTTCTCGCGAGCCGCCGGAATGCATCCAGCGCTTCCGTGTCCGGTACCGGTACGTATGAAGCGCGGCCCGTTGATTTGAGATGCGCGTGCTCGGGCCCAACGCCGGGATAGTCCAAACCGGCGCTGATGGAATGCGTGTCTTGCACTTGTCCGTCCGGGGTTTGAAGTACGTAAGAACGCGAGCCATGCAGTACACCGACACTGCCGGCGCAAATAGCGGCCGCTGTCCGGCCGGATGCAATTCCATCGCCCGCCGCTTCAACGCCCCACAGACGCACGCCGGGGTCGTTCAAAAACGCGCTAAATATTCCGATCGCATTACTCCCGCCGCCAACGCAGGCGATCACGTCGCTCGGCAAGCGCCCGAACTGCTCCAGGCACTGCACGCGCGCTTCGTCACCGATTACCCGTTGAAACTCGCGCACCATATATGGATACGGATGCGCGCCCACCACGCTACCGATGACGTAAAACGCTTCGGCCGGGTCGGCGGCCCACTGCCGAAACGCTTCGTTCGTCGCGTCTTTGAGCGTCTGCGTTCCTCCGGCGACGGAATGAACCGTTGCGCCGAGCAATTCCATCACGTATACGTTGAGCGCTTGACGCCCGATATCGAGCGCGCCCATATAGACGTCCACGGGCAAGCCGAATTTCGCTCCCACCGTTGCCGTTGCCACGCCGTGCTGGCCGGCACCGGTCTCGGCGATCAGGCGCTTCTTTCCCATGCGCTTGGCGATTAACGCCTGTCCGATGGTGTTGTTGATTTTATGCGCGCCGGTGTGATTGAGGTCTTCGCGTTTGAGTACGATGCCCGGCCCCGGTTTGAGGCCCGCGTCGCGCAACAAATGTTCCGTTGCGTAGAGCGGCGACGGGCGTCCCACAAAATCGCGCAGAATCGCCGCGTACTCATTCCAGAACGCCGTATCGGAAAAGGCGGCGGTCATCTCGCGTTCGAGTTCCTTGAGTGCTGCGACCAGCACTTCTGGAACGAAGCGGCCGCCGAATTCACCGAAATATCCCCGCGTGTCCGGCGTTGCGCTCTTATGCGCCATCGGCATCTTTCACCGCTTGCACGAACGCGCGCATCTTCACCATATCTTTGCGGCCCTCGGTCTCGATACCCGAACGCACGTCCACGCCGAACGGACGTACCGTGCGCACGCAGATGGAAACATTTTCCGGCGTCAAGCCGCCACCGACCATGATCTGACGCCGGCGCGCGATCTCCCCGATCGTCTTCCAGGTAAATGTCTCCCCGGTGCCGCCGGCCATGCCCTCGACCTTCGTATCGAACAAAATGATGGCGCGTGGATTTTGCTCGGCGCGGTTCGAGAGCGCTTCCTCCGACTCACCTTCCGGCAACACGTGAACGGTTTTGATGACTTTGCCTTCAATCGAAGATGCGAAGCTGCCGGTCTCGTTGCCGCTCAGTTGCACGACCAAATCCGGAAAGATCTCGCGCGCCCGCGCGATGTCGTCGTAGCTGGGATTCACGAAAACGCCGACCGGCGTGATGAACGGCGGCAGTCGGGCGGCAATATCTTTGGCAACGGACTGCGCAATCCGCCGTGGGCTGGGGGCAAAGATCATTCCGACCGCATCCGCGCCCGACTCCAGCGCGAGCATCACATCGTTCACGCTCGTATTTCCACAGAACTTGATGCGGGTTCTCAGAACGGCTCGCTTTGTGCCAGCGCCGATTTACAATCGCTAACGAGTGCGCGGCGATCCGTCGCACGCATGAGCGTTTCTCCGATCAGAAACCCGTGCGCGCCGGCGGCATAGAGCCGCGCGACGTCCGAAGCGCTTCGGAAGCCGCTTTCGCTCACGATCTGTACGCCCGGGGGAACGAGCGGGATGAGGCGTTTACTTACGGCGAGGTCGGTTTTAAACGTTCGCAAGTCGCGGTTGTTGATTCCGAGCAGCGTGGCGCCGGCAGCACTCGCGCGTTTGAGTTC
>JALZBM010000296.1 GCA_030947385.1 Vulcanimicrobiota bacterium | reverse complement strand
AGCGGGTCTGCTGCCGGCAGCATTAACCGCCGCGCTCCTTGCCGGATTGCGTGGGCCGCACCCGCAGCCGGCGGCATGGATCGCCCGGCTGGGGGTAACGATTTTTGTCCTAACGCTCGCCGCAGGCGTGGCGGCTTACCTCGTCTAAGCCGAGTCTTCCAACAATTTCTTCGTAGATGGAGTCTTTTGCATGTTGACCGGTGTCCGACGCCCGACGTTCGATGAGATGAACCTTTCAAACGGCAAGCGCGCCCGTTTACATCGCATGATGTACGAGCACGGCCCCGGCAATGGAACGCTCCTGTTTCTGCCGTGCGATCAAGGGCTCGAACACGGTCCGATCGACTTTCTCGGCAACCCGGACGCACTGGACACCGACTACATTTTCCGCCTGGCCGTTGAGGGCAATTTCTCGGGCGTGGCCGTCCACATCGGACTCGCCGAAAAATACGGCCGCAACTACGCCGGCAAAGTGCCTCTGGTTCTCAAAGTCAATGGTAAGACCAACATTCCGAGCGACGATGAGTCTTTTAGCTCGATGACATCTTCCGTCGAAGACGCCGTACGTTTGGGAGCCGACGCTGTCGGCTACACACTCTACGTCGGCAGCCCGGCGCAAGATGTGGATATCGCGCAATGCAACGACGTGCGGCGAGAGTGTGAGCGCTTTGGGATGCCGTTGATTATTTGGGCCTACCCGCGGGGCGCCGCAATTAAAGCTAAGGGCGGAATCGATTCGCTCTACGCGATCGACTACGCTGCGCGCGTGGCGTGCGAGATCGGCGCGGATATCATCAAGCTCAACGTTCCCGAGTGGAATGCGGCGACCGCGGAAAAAATGCCCAAGCCGTATAACACGCTCGAACTGTCGGAAGAAAAAGGCCTTGAAAAGGTGGTCAAATCGGCCGGACGTTCACTGGTCCTGGTTTCCGGCGGAAGCAAAATGGGCGACGAAGATACCCTGCACAAAGCGCAAGTCGCCATGGAAGCCGGCTGCGTGGGTCTCATCTTCGGACGAAACATGTGGCAGCGCAAGTGGGATGACGGCCTATCGATGGCCGGCCGAATGCACGACCTCATGAAGCGCTTCGGCCAGTAATGCCGCGCGGCCTCACCGCACTCGTCGCAATTCTGCTCCTGATCTAGTCCGCCTTTTATCTCAGCCCACACCGGCAAAAAGGCAACCATCCGGACCGTTTTGCGCGTTATAGAATTCAGCGCATTTTAGTTGGTCCGCCGGTTAAGGAGAGCATGTCGCAAACCATCGAGGAACGAGTCAATCAAGCTTTGGATAAAATCCGGCCGGCCATTCAAATGGACGGTGGCGAAGTGTGGCTTATTCGCGTCGAGGGCGATACCGCTTTCGTGCAGATGCTCGGTGCTTGCGGCGGATGCGCGATGGCGGGGACGACGCTAAAAATGGGTATCGAGCAAATCGTCACGTTGGAAGTTCCGGAGATTACCACCGTTTTGGCGGTGTGATCGGATGTGCAAGTCGTGAAGGAAACGTCGTACCACTTGCTTACTGCCCGGTGCTAAAATAGAAACGAGCGAAGACGTCGACGCCGTTTTAACGGTGTCCGTTGCGCCGCAAACCCACGCTAATCATAGAAAGCACCCCTTCCGGTGAAAACCGAAAACGAGACCCCGTCAACACAAGAACAGCCCCAAGCCGAAGCCCGTCCCACGATCCTCTTCTCGCCCTACAGCAATACGTTTAGTGGATGGGGACCAAAATTAGCGACCGGGTCGCTGGACGTTCTTCGCAACATGAACTAAAAAGAAGAGGCACCGCACGGCGCCTCTTCTTTTTCCAGTAGGTGGCCGGTACGCAAGGCGTGCAATAGTTCCGCAATGATCCAACAGCGGCACACAGCGCGGTGAGCGTTAGCCGAACGCGTGAGCTGGAGATTCTCAACGGCATTGCCGAAGCGCTTAACCGCTCCCCCGACGTTGCGAGCGCCTTAGCCCGTACGCTCGAATTGCTGGCAAATGACCTGGGATTTGCTACGAGTTGGGTCTGGTTGCGCGACCCGCAGACCGCGCAATTCTACCTCGCGGCGGCGCACAACTTGCCGCCGTTCTTGCAAGAACCGGTGCGCATGGCGGGCGCGGCGGTCTGCTGGTGCATCGAGGCGTTCTTGGACGGTGACTTTGCCTCGATGAACATCGATGCGATGGAATGCAGCCGGTTGCGCCCGGCGGTCCTCAAACACCAAACCGCTCTGACGCGCGGGCTCGCGTCGCACGCGAGCGTCGCACTGCGTTTCGGTGACCGCGAACTCGGAATTCTCAACCTCACGGCACGCGGATTTAAGAAGGCGTCGGGCAGCACGCTGCGACTTCTTACAACGATCGCCTATCAAATCGGTATCGCAATCGAGCGGGCCCGTTTGGCAGAAACCGCGGCGGACATCGCGCGAATTCAAGAGCGGGCTAACGTCGCACGCGATCTGCACGACACGTTCACGCAGGATCTTACCGCCCTTGGTTTGCAGTTAGAAGCCGCCCTGCACGGCGTAAACGACGGTTCCGAGA
>JALZBM010000295.1 GCA_030947385.1 Vulcanimicrobiota bacterium | reverse complement strand
GCGGCGGAGGCACGTTGCTCTGTTTGTACATGCGGTCGTGCAGCTTCGCGAGGATCTCAACGGCGCGCAGCATCGCAAAATCTGCCGGCGGCTGCTCCTCGCTCAACGTGCGCCCACGCTGATATGCGAAATGCTTAGAAGATACACGAGACCAAACGCGATGAGGAGGTACCAAATGCCGATACTAATGCGTTGCATGGGCGCGAGTGTGTAATACGCCGGATCGTAGTTGCCGCGGAAGCCGGCAATCGCGCGCGGCAATCCGATGACGGCGAGGATGATGACGAAGATCACGGCGATATGCAAATAGAATGCAAGGGCAATAAATGCAACAAATCCGAAAATCCAAACGCGCGGTGAGAGCACGGCGGCAATCGCGCCTCCGTCGAACGGCGGCGTCGGCACCATGTTGAATAAATTGATGAACGAACTCAAATACGCAGCGGCGATCCAAAACGGCTCGTGATTGATGACGCCGAAGCCATAGCACGCGGCGGCAAGTCCCAGACCCGTAAGGGGACCCGCCAGAGAGATGTACGCGCTCTGCTCGGCGTTGGGCGGCATTTCGCCGGCCGTGAACGCTCCCATGAGCGGAATAAACTGCGGAAGAGAAACTCTTAGTCCGTAATTGCGGAACGCCACGTAGTGGCCGAATTCGTGCCCCGCGATCAAAAGCAAGAACACGATCGCGAATCTCCAACCGAAAAACAGCGAGTAGATCCAAAGCGAAAGCAAAAACGTCCAGCCGAACGTGAAAAACTTCCAGAGGAAGAAGACCCATTTGATATTGAGGAGCAGCAGGAGGAAGCCCTTAAATTTGGCGGCCAGCAGCGCAAGTCCGACCGCAGCACCACCCGCTTTTTTGAAGACGTTTGGATCCTTGTGCTCTTCTTTGGGTTCGTACTGCCCTTCAACGGGCCGTTCGGCCGTCCACCGGCTGGTGTACGGATTGGCCGGAATGTTGGCGTTGGGATCTTTGGGCGGTTCGTTCACTAAAGATTGAGGTTACGGACGTTTCATCGTAGGCCCTACCTGTTGCGACCCCGAGCCTGTCGAAGGGCCGCATTGGCAAACACTTGTCGACGGGCACAACACCGGGACGAAGCTCAGGGTGACACGGTGGCGAAGAATTGAAATGTGAAGCAACGGATCGTGATTTTAGGCGGCGGCTTTGCCGGCATTGCGACCGCGCAGCGGCTGGAACGGCTGCTGCGTCCTGGTGAGGCGCACGTCACCCTGATCAGCCGCGAAAACTTCTCGCTCTTTACACCGATGTTGCCGGAGGTTTCCTCCGGCGAAATCGACGTGCGCCATGTGGTAACGCCGGTCCGCGTACAATTAAGGCATACGAACTTCATTTTAGGTGAAGTGCGCGCGATCGACTGCACGGCAAAGGCGGTGACCTTTCAACACACGCTGCGCGGCGATACGGACACGGTGATCTACGACCAGCTCGTGATCGCTCTTGGATCGGTGATTTCGACCTACGGTCTGCCGGGCGTAGCGCAGCGGGTGTTCGCGCTCAAGACCCTCGAAGATGCCGGCATTTTACGCAACCGGTTTATGTGGTTGCTCGAGCTTGCGGACTCGACGGAGGACGAAGAAGAAAGGCGCCGGCTTTTAACGATGGTCGTTGTCGGGGGCGGCTTTACGGGCGTGGAAGCGACCGGCGAAATGGTGGAACTGTTTAAGGACGTTACTCGCTTCTTCCCGAACATTCGCGCCGGTGATATTCGTATCGCACTCGTTGAAGGCGGCCCCGCACTGCTCGCCGGCTTGCCGCCCAAGATGGGCGTCTATGCCGAGCGCGATCTCCGCCGGCGCGGCGTGGACGTCATTCTCGGTGAAGGCGTCAAGAGTGCGGATGATGCGGGCTTGGAACTTGCGAGCGGACGCCGGATCGAAACGCGTACGATCGTTTGGAGCGCCGGTGTGCGCGTGGCGCCGATCGTTCAAGAAACGCCGTTGCCGCATACCAAAAAAGGTGCGCTTCGTACCGGGCGCGATCTCTCCGTGTCCGGCTTCCCGGGCGTTTGGGCTATCGGCGACTGCGCCGCTATTCCCGACGGCGCGGACGGCTTCTATCCGCAAACCGCGCAACATGCAATTCGCGAGGGGCCGGTCTTAGCCGAAAACATTGCCGCCACGCTCCGGGGCCGCCAGACGCAACCGTTCACATATGCATCGCTCGGCATGATGGCGTCGCTCGGAGCGCGCAAAGCCGTCGCGCAATTGCCGGGCGATCGCGTGCTGACCGGTTTTCTCGCATGGTTCTTATGGCGCAGCTACTATCTCTCGCGCCTGCCGGGCTTGGAGCGCAAACTGCGCGTCGCGTTCGACTGGACGCTTGAGTTGCTCTTTCCACGCGATATTTCCGAACTCCGCGTGTACTCGAGCCGCGCCCAGTCAAGCGCCGCCGGAGACGCCGGAATCGTGAGCCGTCCGGGGAATCCTACGGACCATGGAACTTCGTGAGCCGATCGAACGTCTGATCCGAAATCCGCGCGAATTCACCCAGCATCTCAATTTCGCCGACCCATCTCAGC
>JALZBM010000117.1 GCA_030947385.1 Vulcanimicrobiota bacterium | reverse complement strand
AAGATGCGTTGGGGCGTATCGATCAAGGAGAAGCTCCGGTAGGCATGCTGCGCAGCCTGCTCATCGAAAATTACGGATTGATCGAGCGAGCGCATATCGAACTCGCCTCGGGGCCGACGATTTTCACCGGCGAAACGGGGTCGGGCAAAACGATGGTGCTTGGCGCGGTCGCGTTCGTTCTGGGCGAACGCGCGGGCGGCGACATCGTTCGCCGCAGCGCAAAACGCGCAACCGTTACGCTTACGTTTGAACCGGTTCCCGGCTTGCGGCAACGTTTGGCGGACGAAGGCTTCGAACTCGATCCGGATGAGGACGCGGTCCTCGCGCGCGAGATGACGGAGGGCGGCAAGTCGACGATCCGGTTGAACGGGCGGCAAACGACGGCCGGCTACGTGCGCGACATCGCGGGCTCGGTCGCGGATATCATCGGACAGCACGAGGCCCAGCGGCTGCTCGCCGGTCACTACCATGCCGAAGTGTTGGACCGCTTCGGCGGCGGACCGCTGCTGACCGCGCGCGATCGCGCCGGCGTTTCCTACGATGCGTATTTGCACGCAAGCGGCGAACTTCGCGCACTGATCGACGACGAAAGCAAAGCCCAGGCTCAAGTGGAGTTTGCGCAATTCGCCTCCGACGAAATCCTGGGGGCGCGGCTTGAAATTGGTGAAGAAGAACGGCTGGGCGAGCGCCGCGCGTACCTCGACAACATCGACAAAATCACATCGGCGCTCAAGTCGGCGCACGAAGCATTAACGGCGGACCAGGGTGCAACCGACAGTCTGGGCACCGCTTGCGTTGCCGTGGGCGCAGTCGGTCAAATCGATCGCGCGCTCGGTTCGATGGCGCAAACCGCTGCCGCGCTTCAGGAACAAGCCGGCGAACTCGCTACGCGCATCGCCCGCGCTCTTGAAGAGACCGAATTCGATTCCGGTGAGTTGGAGATCGTTAACGGCCGCCTCGATGTTCTCGATCGTTTGAAAAGAAAATACGGTGGAACGATCCAGAGTACGATCGCGGCCGGTGAACGGTATCGTTTGGTGGTCGAGTCTTTCGCGACACGCGACGAGCGCCGCGTACATTTGGAAAGACAGAAGGCAAATGCCAAGGCCGAATTGCACAAAGCGGCCGGCGCGTTGACGGCCCTCAGAACGGCAGCCGCGAAAAAACTACGCGCGCGCGTCGAATCGGAACTTCCCGAGCTGGCACTTGCGGCGGCGAAGTTTACCGTGGCGCTCACGCCTTTGCCGCAGATTTTGCGCGAAGGCGCTGAGAGCGTCGAATTCACCTTTACGGCAAACGCGGGCGAACCGCTTCGCCCGCTGGCAAAAGTGGCCTCGGGCGGCGAACTCTCGCGCGTTTTACTTGCGCTCATCGTTGCCGTGATGGACACGCGCGAGCCGGCCGCGCTTATCTTTGATGAAATCGATGCGGGAGTCGGCGGCGCCACTGCGACCGCGGTAGCAACTCGCCTGGCGCGCCTTGGAGCATTGACGCAAGTGGCTTGCGTTACGCATTTGGCGCAAATCGCGAGCCGGGCCGAGCGTCACTATATCCTGGATAAATCGGAAAACCGGGGCACGACCACGATCGTCGTGCGGGAAGCAAGCAGCCACGGTGAGCGAGCGGCGGAGCTTGCGCGCATGCTCTCCGGGCAGACGGAGGGCGTCGCGCTCAAACATGCGCAGGAATTGCTGGAGGCGGCCCGCAGCGCACCGGCGTAAGTTCCGGCACGGGCAATTTGTGTAAGGACGGTCGTTATTGGTTACAACCTTTCCTAGAATGACACCCTTTGTCCGGCCGCTCGTGCTTCTGACCGCCCTGGCGGTTTTCGCTCTTGCGACGGCGTCCCGCGGTTTCGCGCAGCAACCGGCCGAACCCGATCTAAGCGCTATCCTCGCAAAACTCGCCGCGGACCCCACGACACCGAACGAATACAGTGCTGCCGTTAAACTGCACGTTCACTTGCGCGTCTTCCCGTGGATTTCCGTAACGCTAAACGGCAATCAGGCGTACAAACGTCCCGGTCTTTACCACTTTGTCTTTCGCGGCGTGCCGCGCGCTGCCGAGCGTTTTCACGATCTCAACTACGATCTCGGCAACCCGCAAACGTGGCCTGCAAAATACGACATCTCGCTGCTAACGCCGGCATCGGCGACGGTCGAACCGGTCGTGCGTCTCGTACCGAAGAAGCGCGGTTTAGTGAAAAATCTCGACGTTACGATCGATCCGGTCAAAGGCCACATCGACAAGGCCGTGTGGAACCGGTTTGACGGCGGCGTCATCTCGCTCGTAAATCATTACAACGCGGTCGGATCTAAAGAACTCGTCGCCGAACAGCAAGCATCCATCAATGTGCCGCATATGCGCGCGGACTTGGATGCCGAATATAGCGAATTCTCGGTCGGAGCAGCATCAACCGCAACCAAAACGCCGTAGCCTTTAAGTAATTTGATGTATTTTTAAGAGGTTGGTGCCCCCCGCACCGACCGGCATGCCGCTCGTGAAAGCGACGTTGTCGCCGGGGGCGGCGAGCCCCTCGGCTTTCAAACGGCTCTCCATAATGTGCAAGAGCACGTCGATCGAAGAGTATTTTTCGATGAGCAGCGAATCGACGCCCCAAACCAGCGCCAACCGGCGGGCGACTTCCACCACCGGTGTGATCGCAATAATACGCGCCTTCGGACGGAACGCCGCAATGTGGTGCGCCGTGTTACCCGTCGTCGTTCCCGTTACGATGTAAGGCAGACGCAACTCATCCGACGAACGCGTCGCACCCTCGGCGATCGACGTAGCAATATCCGGCGCCACGTTTTCCAGCCGGCGCGCTTGCAGCTCGCCGTGCGGGTAATTCTTCTCTACTTCGCGTGCGATTTCGGCCATAACGCGCACCGCTTCGGTTGGATAGGCGCCGCGCGCGCTTTCGCCTGAGAGCATTATGGCATCGGTTCCGTCGAGGATGGCATTGTATACGTCCGTGACCTCGGCTCGCGTCGGGCGCGCGTTGTAGGTCATCGATTCCAGCATCTGCGTAGCGGTGATAACGGGTTTGGAGGCGCGGTTGCAGCGCGCGATAAGGTCTTTTTGAATGCCGGGGACGAGTTCGAGCGGCATTTCGATGCCCAGATCACCGCGGGCGACCATGATGCCGTCCGCAACCGCAACGATGCGATCGATATCGTCGAGCGCTTCGTGCTTTTCGATTTTTGCAAGAACGCGCGCCGTGCCCTTACGCTCTGCGATAAAGTTCTTGACTCGCTCCACGTCGTCTGCAGAACGCACGAACGAAACCGCAACCCAGTCAACCCCTTTGGACAAGCCGTATTCCAAAAATTCCAAATCACGATCGGTAACGGCTGAGATGTTGAGCGAACCGTCGGGATAGTTGATTCCTTGGGTCGGACGCAACTCGCCACCGACCTCGACTTGCGTTTCGATCGTGGTAGCCGTTTTGCCGACGATCCGTAGCGCGATCGCTCCATCGGCCAGATACAATCGGTTGTTGACCGCAACGTCGACCGGCAAATCTTTATACGACACGGAAATTTGGGCGGCGGTGCCTTCCACTTCGTCCGTCCTCAGCGTGAGCGGCTTGCCGCGTTCCAACATGATGGCGGCGAGTCCGGGCGCGAGTTTGCCCGTGCGCACTTTGGGTCCGGGCAGATCTTGCAGCACGGCGGTGTGAATGTTGAGGTCGTTGCTGATTTGCCGGACGTTGTCGATTACAATACCGTGATCGGCGGGCGTTCCATGCGAAAAGTTCAACCGGACGACGTTCGCTCCCGAGAGAAAGAGCGACCGTAATATCGCGGGGTCGTGCGAAGCGGGGCCGATCGTCGCAACGATCTTCGTGCGTTTGTGCGGGATTGTCTCCATACTCGCGTTCGCTTGCGCGATTTCCTGGGCAGGCTCCTGCGCAAGATTAAGCGCAGTTAAGGCCTGTGATTCCGAAGGACCCCACAGATGAGCGGCTGCGGGAACGGACCTCGGCAAGCTTTGTCTTCTCGATTTTTTTGCATGCGTTTCTTGCGTTTTTGTTTGTCTCAGTGGTCACGTCATCGTCCGAACAAACGGCTTCGGAAACGAGCGAAGGATCGCCGGTCATCATCGTGTCGCGCGTACACGTAACCAAAAGAACCAAGAGCGTACCGCCTGCGGTGCAACCGCCCGTCGCGCACGCGCCGAAAATCGGCAAACCGCTTGCGCGGCCGGTTCTGGCCGGCCATCCGCCCGTGCCGCAACATCATCTGCTCGCAAAACAAAATCCGCACGCGCCGCCGAACCCGACCCCCGCGCCGGTTGCTCCGTTTTCACCCAACCCGAATCCCTCGCAGGTGGCAATCGTCACGCCGGCGCCTGCACAAGTTGCGCAAGTCCCCGCGAGCATTCCGACGGCGCCGCCGCTTATTGCACCGCAACGCGTCGCATCTGCGCCCCCGACGATTGCGCCCCCGACCGCAGCGCCCACCGCCAAGCCTTCAGCGGCACCCTCGGCGCAGCCGACTGCAAAGCCCGTCCAACCAACTGCCGCACCATCGGCTCAACCGACGAACGCACCCGTCGCCGCCACCAGCGCACCGACGATCGCGCCCGCCAAAGTGGCGACCGCCGCGCCAAAAGCGGTCGCCGAGCAGAGCCCGTCGCCGCAGAAACCCCTCCCAGGTATCGCGAGCCCCGCGCCCACGGGTGCACCCAAGCCGTCCACCCAGCATGGCCAAAATGCGAGCCCGGGCCCCAAACCGCTCGCCTCGAGCGGTGCCGCACCGGTGCGCTCGCCGGCCAAGCCGCAGGCGCCGCGTCCGATCCAGATTGCGTCGACTCCCGTGCCGACCGCTAGGCCATCGCCCAGCCCGCGGCCGCTGAAAACGCTTCCGCCGGCCAAGACCAAGGCCTACGGCGATCTGAATAGCCGGCTAAAGGGACTTCTACCCAACGGTCCCGTTCAAGTTCACGTCGGGCACTACACGCCCAAGTCGTACTTCATCGGCTATCCCACGCCGCCGCCGCAGGTACTCGCAGCAACCAAATTCTTATACGAGAACAAAAACGTAAAGGGCTTCTGGCGCATTTTCGGCGGTCAGGAGCAACGCGTCGTGATGTATGTAACCGGTGTGAAGAATCATGGCGCAATGTCGACTTGCACCGGATGGCTGATTCGCTTTCCCTTAAAAAGCGGGCCGTACCGCGCGGCGGCCGCAAGCGGACCGTTTCGCGGCGGTCCCGTCGTTGCCGACCAGCCGGGACCACCGGGTAACAATCAACTCGACCCCGTCGTCGAGGAAAACGTGACGTTTGAGTGCGAGACCGCGCGGTTGCAGAAATACGTGCCGGGAGCGTCCGCCGGCTCGGCTGCCCCTTAAAACTACTGTCGCTCCTATATTGAGTTCGCAGGCAGGTCGGAGTAAAATTGCATTATCTCTCTGATGAGATAAGAGCGTTTGATCAACAAGGAGGGCGGTCTGGAACCGCAAGATCCACCGGGTTACCATAACCCCACCGAGAGCGCCTGACGGGCGATATCGCGAACAACGATCAGCTCGACGATGCCGGACGAATCCGGACGGCGCGAATCTCGAAAGACGAATAGAAAACCAGCAAAAGGGCCGTGTCTGTGAAGAGGATGCGGCTGTTTTGCGTCCCGGCGGTTGCGCAGAAGCGGCCTTTTTGCTATCCTGTTTGCAGCAGATCGATCAAAAGCGTGGGCATGTCCCGCGCTTCGTTGTTGTAAAAGGACTCCAAAATTGGCGCTTCCCGACGCCTTCGAACAGGCAGTCGATGCGATAAGTCATGATGCCGCATTTGCGAGCGTTGAGTTTGTTTCGCATAGCGCACGGCGGCATGCCAAAGCGAACTCGTTGCAAGTAATGATCGATCGCGAAGGCGGCGTGGATATTGCGCTTTGCCAACGCGTCGCCGCCGAACTTAACGCCCGATTGGAAGAAATCGACGAACAGTATACGCTCGAAGTCGAGTCCGCCGGTCTCAACCGCCCGCTGACGAAAGCGGGCGATTATCAGCGATTTTCCGGACGCGCAGCAAAAATCGTTACGACGCTCTTGATCAACGGTTCCAAGACGCATCGCGGCACGCTGCGCGGCGTGCTCGGAACCAATGTGGTTTTAGAAACGGCAAAAGGCGAACTGCCTTTGCCCCTTGCGACGATTAAGTCCGCCAATTTGGAATACGACATTCGTAACGACCTCAAACGTGAAAAGCAGGACAGGAAGAAAGTATGATTGCCAACAGCGAATTGCTCACCGTCTTACGCGAGATTGAAAAAGAGCGAAACATTCCGTTCGAGATGTTGCTGGAAGCGCTCGAAGCGGCGCTGATCACGGCTTACAAACGGCACTTCGGCGGTGAAGCGAACGCCATCGTAACGATCGACCGTCAAACCGGAGAATATAAAGTCTACCACCGCCGCACGGTAGCGGAAGACGTTATCGACTCCAAGCTCGAAGTGACGCCTAAAGAAGCGGGCAAAAATTATCAAGTCGGCGATTTTTACGACGAAGAAGTCACGCCCAAAGACTTCGGACGCATCGCCGCCCAGACCGCAAAACAGGTAATCGTGCAACGGATCCGGGAAGCCGAGCGCGACACGGTCTACAACAAATATTCCGCCCGGGTCAACGATATCGTGCGCGGAACCGTGCAACGCTACGAACAGCGCAACATGTTCGTCCTGCTCGAAGGCAAAGACGAAGCGCTGCTTCCGTTGTCCGAACAAGTGCCGCGCGAGAACTTTCGTATCAACGATTACATTCGTGCCTACGTGCTGGACGTTCGCAAGTCGCCGAAAGGCCCGACCGTTATCCTATCGCGCGCGGCCGAAGGTCTCGTGCAGCGTTTGCTCGAGTTTGAAGTTCCCGAAATCGAAGACGGCATCGTCGAGATCATGGCGATCGCGCGCGAGCCGGGAAGCCGTTCCAAAGTGGCCGTTCGCTCGAACCGTCCCGAAGTCGATCCGGTTGGCGCGTGTCTGGGTCCGAAGTCGAGTCGCATCGCCAACGTTTCGGACGAACTGCGTGGCGAAAAAATCGACGTCATCCGCTACGAAGCCGATCCCGTCGCATTCATTCAAGCCGCACTGCAGCCCGCAAAAGTTATCAGCGTTGAATTGTTCGAAGACGATGGAACGGCACTCGTTATCGTTCCGGAGTATCAACTCTCCCTTGCAAT
>JALZBM010000116.1 GCA_030947385.1 Vulcanimicrobiota bacterium | reverse complement strand
CGCGCGGTAATACTGAGCACTTTAATCCATTCCTGACGATCCCAAAACCTGGCTCATGTCGACTTCATCCCCGCTTTTGGCCCCCTTCCATGCGCTGAGTCCACCGGCGAAACCGCCCTTCTCCGCGGCTCATTGCCAACCCATGGAGCCTACCGAAGTACTGAGGACGCCTGTGATACTTGGCGGTATCGCAATGGCTGCCAGTGATGTGCCGGCGACGCTGATGAATGTCACTACTCCAAAGCAATGGGGCGCGAGCGGATGGCTCACTGATATAAATTGGCAACCGGCCACCTGTCTGGTTAGACTTCATAATTAGTTTTTCTTCGTGTTTTCTGGGGCTAATTGGGTAGTACCTAAGATGCCCCAGAATTAACAGGACGTGAATATGACTACCAGTGACTTCTTGCTTGAACGTTTGGTCGAGTGGGGTTTTTACCGTATCTACGGATATCCGGGTGATGGCATCAACGGAATCATGGCTGCATTCGACCGGATCGGCGAAAAACTGCAATTTATTCAAGTGCGCCACGAAGAGATGGCCGCGTTCATGGCCTGCGCTCACGCCAAGTTCACCGGCGAGGTCGGCATCTGCCTTGCGACCTCCGGCCCTGGAGCAATTCACTTGCTCAACGGACTCTACGACGCGAAAATGGATCACACGCCGGTAGTCGCGATCGTCGGGCAGGCCGCAACCTCGGCCCTAGGCGGATCCTATCAGCAAGAAGTCGACCTTCAAGTGCTGCTACAAGACGTCAGCGAGTACGTCTATACCGTATCGAGCCCCGCTGCGATGCGGCACGTGATCGATCGCGCGGTTCGTACGGCGGCCGCGTTTCGCGCCGTCACGTGCGTCATCGTTCCAAAAGACATACAGGAACGCAAAGCTGTTCCCAAGCCGCCGCATCAACATAATATGATACCCAGCAGCGTTGGATATTCTGCGCCCATCGTCGTGCCGGTTGAAGCCGACTTGCAGCGTGCCGCCGAGATCCTTAACGGGAGCGAACGCGTGGCGATGCTCGTGGGACAGGGCGCGGCAGGGGCCGCAGATGAGGTGCTCGCGGTTGCCGATCGCCTTGGTGCCGGCGTCGCAAAAGCTTTGCTTGGAAAATACGTGGTTCCCGACGACTTGCCGTACGTCACCGGAACGCTCGGGCTGCTCGGTACTCGACCGAGTTCCGATATGATGAACGAGTGCGACGCACTGTTGATGGTCGGCACGTGCTATCCGTATTCCGAGTTTCTTCCCAAGGAGGGTCACGCTCGCGGCATTCAGATCGACATCGACGCCCGCAACGTGGGCCTGCGTTTCCCGACGGAAGTCAATTTGATCGGTGACAGCGCTCGGACGCTCAGCGCGCTGCTTCCAATGCTGAAGCCCAAGAACGCGCATGTCTGGCGCGACAAGATCGCCAAGAATCTCACGGATTGGTACGCCGATGAGAAGGCTCGCTCGTACGTCACGGGCGATGAAATCAATCCGCAGCGCGTGTTCTGGGAGTTGAGCGAACGTCTTCCGAGCGACTCGATCATTACGGGCGATGCGGGTACGGCCACCAACTGGTTCGCGCGTAATATTCGTATGCAACGCGGCATGAAATCGTCGCTCTCGGGTGGCTTGGCGACGATGGGTTCGGCCGTTCCCTATGCAATCGCGGCGAAGTTTGCTTTTCCGGACCGGCTTGTCGTCGCATGCACCGGCGATGGAGCGATGCAGATGAATGGAAACGCAGAACTGCTTACGGTCGCGAAGTATTGGAAGCATTGGTCCGACCCGCGGCTGATCTTTCTGGTTCTCAATAATTCGGATCTCAATCAAGTGACCTGGGAGATGCGGATCGAAGGAGGTAACCCCAAATACGAGGCCTCACAGAATCTGCCGCGTTTTAACTATGCGCAGTATGCCGAACAACTCGGATTTAACGGCATTCGCGTTGAGCGCACGGAGGATATTGGCGATGCGTGGGATCGAGCGCTAAGCTCGGACCGGCCGGTCGTCTTTGACGCAGTCGTCGATGCGAACATCGCGCAACTGCCGCCGCACATCACACTCGAACAGGCTCACCATCTCTTCTCGGCGCTGGCGAAGGGCGATCCGGATGAAGGCGGCGTGATAAAGGAATCGATCAAGGAACTGCTCGCGACCGTGCTTCCGGGGGGCAAGTAAAGTAAGGTGGCGTTGGCCTCCATAGCGCGGACACAAGCTCGGATCGACGCGCTCGATGTGCGGGCGTATCGCATTCCGACTGCGACCCCAGAATCGGACGGAACGTTGGAATGGAACGCGACGACGCTCGTGTATGTCGAGGTTCAGGCCGGCGGTAACGTCGGCATTGGATTCACCTACGCGGACATCGGTACGGCGAAACTGATCGATACGCTGCTTCGCGATGTCGTCGTCGGAGCCGATGCGCTGCAGATCGGTGCGCGCTGGAACGAGATGTATGCAATCGCGCGTAATCTCGGGCACGACGGAATAACTTCAATGGCCGTCTCCGCGGTTGACGTCGCTCTCTGGGATCTTAAGGGTAAGCTGTACGGCATACCGACGTTCGCATTGCTGGGTTCGGTTCGCGATCGCGTTCCCGTGTACGGCAGCGGCGGCTTTACGTCGTATTCGCAGCCCCAACTCTGCGAGCAGCTTGCAGGTTGGACGCAAAGCGGCATCCCGCGCGTGAAAATGAAGATCGGCCGAGATGCGAGCGCAGATATCGAGCGCGTTGCGGCTGCACGGCAGGCAATCGGCGCAGAGGCAGAGTTGTTCGTCGACGCAAACGGCGCGTACACCGTGCAGCAGGCGATCGCGCAGGCGCAGCTTCTGTCCGAACAGCGGGTAACGTGGTTCGAAGAACCGGTCTTTCGCGAGGACTATGTAGGAACGCGCCACGTTCGGAATCATGCCCCGGCCGGAATGGAGATTTCCGACGGCGAGTACGGCTACGGTCTCTATGAGTTTTCTCGAATGATTGACGCGCAGATGTTGGACGTGCTGCAGGCCGACGCCACGCGGTGCGGCGGCTTTTCCGGCTTGCTCGCAGTCGATGGCTTGTGCCAGAGCACCATGACGCCGCTCTCGACGCACTGCGCGCCACATCTGCATCTGCACGCCGCGATGGCGTGCAAACAACTGCGGCACATCGAGTACTTCTTCGACCACTACCGGATCGAACAGATGTTGTTTGATGGGGCGGCTGAGCCCAAAGGCGGCCAACTTTACCCCGACCCGGATCGGCCAGGCATCGGTTTAGAACTTCGCCGGACCGACGCGGAACGCTACGCTCTTTAAGGAAAAACACCGATGATCCGCATTCTTGAGGCCGTCGAAGGCGCTCATGCCAACACCAACGGGGCGCATCCCGAGCCGACGCAACGTCCAGGCTCCGTGAATGATGCCGATGTCGACGCCGCGGGGCTCGAGGCGGCGCTGCGCGCCGGCGTACGCGGTGAAGTCCGGTTTGACTCGAGCACCCGTGCGATGTACTCAACCGACGCATCCAACTATCGGCAAGTACCCATCGGTTTGGTCGTCCCGAAGGACGCCGAGGATGTGGAGCGTGCGTTAGCCGCGTGCCGTGCCTTTGGAGCGCCGGTCGTTTCACGCGGCGGCGGCACGAGCTTGGCGGGAGAGGCGTGTAACGCAGCCGTCGTTTTGGACTTCAGTAAATACATGAATCGCATCGTTGAGATCGATTGGGAAGGGAAGAAGGCGCGCGTGCAGCCCGGGTGCGTGAACGACGACCTGCGCAACAAGGCAGAGGAGCGTCACCTGACTTTCGGACCAGATCCGGCCACGCACAGTCGCAATACCTTTGGCGGAATGATCGGCAACAACTCGTGCGGCATGCACGCGCAGATGGCGGGCAAGACCGAGGAGAACACCGAGGAGCTCGAGATCCTCACCTACGATGGATTGCGGATGCGCGTAGGGCCGACGAGCGATGAAGAGTTCGAATCAATCATCTCGGCCGGCGGGCGAAAAGCCGAAATCTTCATGCAGCTCAAAGCGCTGCGAGACAAATACGCCGATAAGATCCGCGAGGTATTCCCGGATATTCCGCGGCGCGTCTCCGGCTTTCCACTGGATCAACTGCTCCCCGAAAATGGCTTCAACGTCGCCCGCGCGCTCGTTGGTACGGAGGGTACCTGCGTAACGGTCGTCGAGGCGACAGTTCGGTTGGTGCATAGTCCACCGTATCGCGCGATCGCGATCTTCGGTTTTCCCGATCTTGGGACCGCAGCCGACGCCGTGCCATTCTGCGATACGCATGGGCCGATCGCCCTCGAGGGTATGTCCGCTTCGATGTTCCAGTACATGGAACTCAAAGGCGAACCCGACACTGGCCGAGCCATGTTCCCGAAAGGCTCCGGCTGGCTGATTTGCGAGTTCGGAGGCGACTCGAAACAGGAGGCCTCCGATCGCGCTCACGGGCTGATCGAGGCATTCAAAGTACAACCCGATCCGCCGTCGGTCCATTTCTTCGACGACCACAAACAGCAGGAGCAGTTTTGGACATTCCGCGATAGCGCGCTCGGTGCCACCTCGAAGATTCCGAACCAAGCGGACTACTATCCGGGCTGGGAAGATTCCGCGGTCGATCCCAAGCGTCTGGGCGACTACATTCGCAAGTTTCAAACGATGCTCGATGAGTACGGGTACAAAGGCTCGATTTACGGGCACTTCGGGCAAGCCTGCGTTCACGTGAGCATCAATTTCGATTTGTTTACCGCAGCCGGCATCGCGAAGTATCGCGAGTTTGTTACCAAAATGGCGCATATTTGCGTCGCGCACGGCGGTTCGCTCTCCGGCGAGCATGGCGACGGTCAAGCCCGCGGCGAGCTGCTGCCGATCATGTATGGCGACGAACTCGTTCAAGCGTTCTGGGAGTTCAAGTCGATTTGGGATCCGCAGCACAAGATGAATCCCGGCAAGGTGGTGCGCCCGTACAAGCTCGATCAAAATCTGCGGTGGGGAACGGGCTATCAACCGTGGGAGCCCAAGACGCATTTCAAGTTCGAGGACGATCACGGCAGCTTTGCGTTTGCCGCCAATCGTTGTGTCGGAACCGGAAAGTGCCGCAAGCACGACGCCGGAACGATGTGCCCGAGTTACATGGCGACAAAGGAAGAGGCCTACTCGACTCGCGGACGCGCGCGGTTACTTTTCGAGATGCTCGAAGGCGACCCGATGAAGGATGGCTGGCAGGACGAGGGCGTCAAAGACGCGCTCGATCTATGTCTTTCATGTAAGGGCTGCAAGGGCGAGTGTCCCGTCAACGTCGATATGGCCACCTACAAGGCCGAGTTTCTTTCGCACTACTACGAGCACAAGCGTAGACCAATCGCGGCTTATGCTTTTGGATTGATGTATTGGTGGGCGAAGCTCGCGTCGCTCGCACCCGGCCTGGTAAACGCCTTGACGCAGGCGCCGGGGCTTCGCGAACTGGCACGGGCGCTCGTATCGATCGCGCCGCAGCGCACAATTCCGCTCTTCGCGCCGCAAACGTTTCGTGCGTGGTTCGCGGCGCGCCCGCTTCGTAACGCCGGCAAGCAGCAGGTAATCCTCTGGCCGGATACCTGGAACAATCACTTTCATCCGACGACCGCGCAGGCCGCGGTCGAAGTGCTCGAAGATGCTGGGTTTTGCGTTATCATTCCGAGCGTGCAGTTGTGTTGCGGACGGCCGCTCTACGACTTCGGAATGTTGGATTTGGCCAAAACCATGCTGCAGGAAGTGCTACAAGCCCTTCGCCCGCAGATTCGTGAGGGTGTCTGCGTGGTCGGGCTCGAGCCGAGTTGCGTTTCCGTCTTTCGTGATGAGATGATCAACTTGCTCGGCCCGGACGAAGATGCAAAACGGCTCGCAGATCAGACGTATCTCTTAACGGAGTTTTTGGCAAAGAAAGCGCCGCAGTACGCACCGCCAAAGCTGCACCGTAAGGCGCTGGTGCAGCAACACTGCCATCAAAAGGCGATTCTCGACGCATCGAGCGAAACGAAACTCTTCGATGCGATCGGTCTCGATTACGACGCTCCCGATACGGGATGCTGCGGAATGGCCGGTCCATTCGGATTCGATGCCGCTCACTACGACGTATCGATGGCGATCGGCGAGCGCGTTCTTCTGCCCAAGGTGCGCGGCGCCGATCCGCGGACAATTATTGTCGCAAACGGGTTTAGCTGCCGAGAGCAAATCTCTCAGTCGACCGATCGACAGGCCCTGCATCCTGCGCAAGTGTTAAAAATGGCGCTGGACGAACGCGACACGACCCGCGATGACGCTTTGCCGGAATTGCGGTATATGCCGGACATTCGAGTCGAGTCGGCTCGGGCAGCGCGGCGCGGAACGCTCGGGCTGTTGGTTCTGGCCAGCGTCGCCGCAGCGGCGGCCGTGGTCATGTTGAGGAGGCGCTAGTGTCGAAGCCGCGCGTTCTCATTCTTGGGGGCGGCTTCGCCGGCGTCGCCACCGCTCGCGGGCTGGAGCGCGCCGGCAAAAAACGCGCCCATGTCACGCTCGTGAACCGCGACAATTTCATGCTCTTTACACCGATGCTCCCCGAGGTTGCAGCCGGTTCCCTCGCCGCTCGCGACATCATGCAGCCGCTTCGCGCCGGTTGCGCTACCTTCGAGTTAGGTGAAGCCGTTGGTGCAGATCTCGCGCACCGCACCGTAAGCGTTCGCCATCCGTTGACTCACGAAACGAAGCTCCTCGAATACGACGAACTGGTCATTGCGGTTGGCGCGACCGGCTCGACGATGGGCATACCCGGCGTAACGAAGTTTGCAGTGCCCCTCAAAACAATCGCGGATGCAGAGATGATACGCAGCAAGGTGGTCGGCGCGCTCGAGGTCGCCGCTCGGACTGCCGACCTCCAGGAACGGGATCGGCTCTTGCGTTTTGTCATTATCGGCGGCAATTTTACCGGCGTCGAGCTCACCGGGGAACTTGATGCATTTCTTCGATCGATTTTGGACTACTATCCGAGCATCGATCCTCAGCAGGTCGAAGTGCACCTTTTGGACGCCGGCGAAAGATTGCTTGGCCATTTGCCCGCAAAGTTTGGTCGTCACGCGGCCGGGGTTTTGGCCGCGCGCGGCACGCGCTTGCGGCTCAAGCAGGAAGTAAACGCAGTCGACAGTCGCGGCGTCGAACTCAAAAGCGGAGAACGTATTGCGAGTGCGACGGTTTTGTGGGCAGCGGGCGAAAAGCCCTCGCCCTTAGCG
>JALZBM010000021.1 GCA_030947385.1 Vulcanimicrobiota bacterium | reverse complement strand
GGCAGAAACCGCGGCGGACATCGCGCGAATTCAAGAGCGGGCTAACGTCGCACGCGATCTGCACGACACGTTCACGCAGGATCTTACCGCCCTTGGTTTGCAGTTAGAAGCCGCCCTGCACGGCGTGAACGACGGTTCCGAGACGGGCAAACGCATCGTACAAGCCCTGGGTCTCGCGCGCAGTGGCGTAAAACGGGCGCGCGAATCGGTCGAGCGCTTACGCGAGGGCCCGTTTGCGGGATCGACGTTCTCGGGCGCCATCCACGAAACCACGCGCACGTTCACCTCGCAGACCGGCATTCCGGTTACACTGGACGTGCGTGCGGTCGAACTGGAATCCAATACCGAAACCCAACTCTACGCCATCCTCACGGAGGCCCTCACAAACGTACGGAAGCACGCGCATGCCAAGCACGTGCGGATCAGTCTTTCGCGGCAGGGCGGCGGCATTCGCTTAAGGATTTCGGATGACGGCGTAGGGATGAAGAAGCGCACTCCCGCGGGCTTCGGAATTCGCGGGATGCGCGAACGCGCGGAGTTTATCGGCGCAAGCCTGAGCATCCGCGGCGCGCGCCCCACGGGAACGACTGTAGCCGTGCGGATTTCCAACCGGTGATCGGCATCGGGATCGTGGACGATCATCCCATCGTGCGCGCGGGCATTCAATCCGTGCTCGAAACCCAGAATGATTTTCACGTCGTCGCCGCCGTAGCATCGGCAGATGCTTTGGCCCCCGAGACACGGCCGGATGCGATCGTTCTCGACTGGGAGTTGCAGGGCGCCGGCGGTGCCGCCGCCATCGGTGCGTTGCGCGAACGGTTCATCAGTGCGAAGATTACGATCTTCTCTGCATATGCCGGAGAGGAGCGCGTGCGCGCCGCACTCGAAGCCGGCGCAAAAGGCTACGTCCTCAAAGGTTCTCCCGGTAGCGAACTCATCACGGCGGTTCGCTCGATTTTCGCGGGCGGTACCTACCTCGGATCCGGCATCAGTTCACCGTCCACCGGCGGCATCGACCGGCTCACGAAACGCGAGCTTGAAGTATTGCAACTCGCAAGCACGGGACGCTCGAACGACGAGATCGCCGCCACCCTCGCCGTCAGCACGCGCACGGTGAAGTTTCATATGAGTTCTATTTTTGGACGCCTCGGCGCTTCGCGGCGTTCGCAGGCGATTGCCATCGCAAAAGAACGCGGCCTCTTCTAAACCTGTCCTTTCGTCCAGGTATTTCCCGGACTCTAGAGACAGCGTACGAAAGCGCGCGACCGGATATGCTAGTGGCATGCAAAAACCAATCGTTATTATCACCGGCGCTTCACAAGGGCTGGGCGCAGCACTTGCGCGCGAATATGCCCGTCGGGCCGGCGGGCTCATTGTGACGGCGCGCCACCGCGCGCCGCTCGAAGCCCTTGCCAAAGAACTCGAACATTTCACACCCGTCATCGCGATCGCCGGCAGCGTTGCCGATGACGACCACGCGCACGCAATTATCGAAACGGCCCGAACGACTTTCGGCCGAATCGATATTTTGATCAACAATGCCTCAACCCTCGGACGCTCGCCCCTGCCGCCGCTGGAGAAGCTCGGGCCCAACACCTTCAACGAACTCATGAACGTCAATGTGCGCGCACCGCTGCATTTGTCTCAACACGCATTGCAACTCATGCGGGGAACCGGTAGCGGTACCATCGTCAACATCTCAAGCGACGCCGGCGTTGCCGCGTACGCGGGATGGGGCGGATATGGAGCGAGCAAGGCCGCGCTCGAACATCTGTCTCGCACGCTCGGCGAAGAACTTGCGGGCACGAAGGTTCGCGTCATCGTGATCGATCCCGGCAATATGAATACGCAAATGCATCGCGACGCCGAACCGGGCGTCGATTTGAGTGACTTGCCCGATCCCAAAACCGTTGCGCCGAACATCGTCCGGCTGATCGAAGTTGCCGATGGAAACTACTCGCGTTTTGAGGCTCAGGCGTATGCCGGCGTCGTTTGATCTGCCGCGCGAACTCGAAGCGCATATCCCGCCGGAGGCGCGCGGCATCGCGCGCGACGAAGTTGGCCTGCTCGTTAGCGACCGCGAGCGCGGCACGCACCGCGTAACGTCCTTTCGCGATTTTGCGGCCGCTCTGCACCCGAACGATTTGCTGGTCGTAAATAATTCGAAGACGCTTGCCGCTTCGGTGGATGCGGCCTTCGGCGGCGACGTCTTTCCTTTGCACTTCTCTACGAATATCGCAGACGAATTGTGGACGGTGGAACCGCGCACGACCGCGCAATATAGCGGCGGCGAGCAATTACGTTTACCGGGCAGTGCGCTCGCAACACTGTTCACACCGGTAGACCGCGGACACGCACGGCTTTGGTACGCTAAAATCGAGACCGGTTCGGACGTGCGGTCGTACCTCGACCGGTACGGACGGCCGATCTCCTACAGCTATCTTCACGGCAGTTGGCCGCTCGAGTTTTATCAAACTATTTTCGCGCGGAAGCCCGGTTCGGTGGAGATGCCGTCCGCGGCACGCCCATTTACCCTTCGCACGTTGACCGAACTTCATGCGCGGGGCGTCCAAATTGCGACCGTTACGCTCCACTGCGGCGTAGCAAGTCCCGAAAGACACGAACGTCCCGTTTCGGAATGGATGGAAATCGACGCATTAACGGCGCAATCGATTAACGATGCAAGAGCGGCCGGCAGGCGCGTCGTTGCCGTCGGCACGACCGTCGTACGCGCTTTGGAGAGTGCGGCCTCCAACGGCAAGGTCAGCGCCTTTAGCGGATGGACCGATCACTTGGTTACGGCGCAGTCGCCACCCCAAGTTACCGGCGCTTTACTGACGGGCTTGCACGAACCGCGTGCATCTCATCTGGATCTACTCGAAGGCTTTATCCGTCCCGGACTGCTTGGCCGGTCGTACGAAGTTGCCGTCGAGCACGGCTTGCTCTGGCACGAATTCGGCGACGTCCATTTAGTGATCTAGTGTGCGTGCCGGTGGCAGTACCAAAGGATCGATCCTTCGCGCGCTACCGGTACCATATGGTCGCGCTTGTCGCGGTGACCGCACTCGTTGCACGCGAACGTCTGCCCGGCGGGTATCGCGTGGCGGTGCAAATGATGGCGCGTTGCAAAATATGCGACGGCAACAATGATAAGGAAGCCGATCCATGGGGCATAAGCAAAAAACGCGTTGAGCCTTTCGTCCATGGAGCGCGGGGTTCGATGCGGGTCCGCCTGCCTACTCCCTTTCGCCAAAGACTCCACCTGGCACAACCGCGAAGGTGGAACGATCGTGTCACAGACCTTCCTTCTGCGCCAACGGCTCGTCGATGGGCTCAAACGCGCAAACGCACTTCGTAACGTCGCCGTTGAAGAAGCGATGCGCGCCGTACCGCGGCATGTCTTTGCGCCGAATGCCGCTATTGAAGTCGCTTACGAAGACCGCGTCATCGGTCTTAAGGAGGAAGGCGGCGTTCCCCTCAGCACGATCTCGCAACCCACGATGATTGCCGAGATGCTGCAACAGCTCGGCATCGTTCCGGGGCAGCGGATGCTTGAAATCGGCACCGGCAGTGGATACACGACCGCGTTACTTGCGCATTTAACGGGTCCGGCAGGCAGCGTCGTTTCGCTCGATTTGGAGCCCGATCTCGTCCGCGATGCGAACGCGCGTTTCGACCGTCTGAAAATCCAGAACATCTACGCGATTGCGGGTGACGGGGCCGCCGGCTACGCGAAAGGCGCGCCGTTCGACCGCATTTTACTCACGGCGAGTGCAAACGACATCGAAGCCGCATGGTGGGAGCAGTTGCGCCCGCACGGACGCATCGTGCTGCCGCTTTCATTCAACGGCATTCAAAAGAGCGTGGCGTTCGACGAACGTGGCGGTGCGCTTTTTAGCCGAAGCATGGTGGACTGCGCGTTTATCCCTCTGCGTACACCCGAAGCCGTGGCGCACGGTAGGCGCGAGTATTGGAGCGGCCTCGCGCAGCCGGAAGCCGTCGTGCAGCCGGTTCCCGGCAGTTATTCGAGGACCGATCTGCCGTGTGGCCTCGCGCTGTGGATCGCGCTCGCCGATACGCGAGCGTGTCTGATGCACAGTCCTGCAGACGACGTAGGGATAATTGGGTTGTGCGACCGCGATACCGTTGCCGTATTGCGGTGGCATCACGGGCTCGTCGTAAACCGCCACGGCCCCGACGAGCGTATTGCGACCGATCTTAATGGCCTCGTGCTGCAATGGGTTGGAGCGGGCCGGCCGGGCCGCAGCCTCGATATCGTTGCATTGCGTTCCGGCACAACGGCCGGCGCGCCGCCGGACGCCACCTTCGTCGTGCATCGCCCGCACACGACGTTTTTTTTGCGGCTCAAACCTTAACGCATGCGGCGGTAAATCGGCTGTCCGCCGAGTTCGCGAAACGCGCGTTCGTGTGGGGTGGTCTTAAGCGATTCGTTTGAACCCAAACACAGAAAGCCCAGGCGCGCAAGACTCTGCAAGAACAAGTTGTGGACGCGGTACTGTAGCGATTTATTAAAGAGCGGCAGAACACCGCGAGCCATAATCACGTGAAATTCGTTCAGCGAACCATCGGTAGCAAGGCTGTGCTGGGCAAAAATAATATTTTCCGCCAACGCAGGCTTAAACTGCACGTGGCGTTTTCCGACTTGCGCAAAGTCCGAGAGCGATTTTTGTGCGCCCGTATTCTGGTATTCAAAAGCGATGTCTTCACCGGAGGTAACCTCGAACGATCCGGTTTTTGCCTGGGCGATTGCGAGTTCGCTAACGTCGGTTGCGTAAATCATGCACCGGTCGAGTAAGTCATGTTCGGCAAGCACGGCCGCCACCGCGTAGACGTCTTCGCCGGTCGAGCAGCCCGGAAACCACAAACGCACGAACGAGTAGGTGCGCAGCAATGGCACGATCTGGCCGCGGAATAGCCGAAAATATTGCGGATCCCGGAAGAGCGTATTCGCGTTGGAAGACATTGCAAGAGCGAATTCTTGCAACGACTCCGGGTTGTGCAACACGCGCTCTTGCAGCCCCGAAATCGTCGCTATCGATTCGGACCGGATGCGTTCGGCAACGCGCCGCTTGAGCGTGTTTTGCGCGTAGTCGCGGAAGTCGTACCCGCTATACCGCACGATCGCCTCGAGCAGCAATTGCAATTCTAAATCCGGGAGGACGCCCTCGCGCCCACCCGATTGACTCGGAACGATTTCGATTACTTGCTCAACCATATGCGCAGCAGGCCGACCAATTGATCCATATCGACGGGTTTACTGATATACTCCGATGCGCCCGCCGCGATGCAGCTTTCACGATCGCCTTTCATCGCTTTTGCGGTCAATGCAATGATGGGCAGGTCCTTGAAGTTGCTATTCGCGCGGATCCGGCGGATCGTTTCGTACCCGTCCATCTCCGGCATCATGATATCCATCAGCACGATATCCACCTCGGGCGAACGCATGAGAATGTCGATGCCTTCTTGGCCGCTTTCTGCACTTTGAACGATCATTTTGCTGCCTTCGAGAGCGGCGCCAAGGGCAAAAATGTTGCGCGAGTCGTCGTCAACGATGAGCACGTTTTTGCCTTCGAGCGATAGGCCGCCGATCGTTGCGACATCGACGGGACCGCGTTTGGCCGCCGGCAGTTTGGCTTCCACTTGATGCAAGAAGAACTTGGTCTCATCGAGCAGCCGTTCGGGAGACATGGCATCCTTGATGATCACGGCCTCGCTGAGCTTGTTGAGTTTGGCTTCTTCTTGCCGCGTTAGGTCGCGTCCAGTGTATACGATGACCGGCACGCGGGCGTGGCCGGGTTGCTGGCGCATCAGTGCGATCAACTCATCGCCCGGCATATCGGGCAACCCGAGGTCGATGACGATGCAGTCGAAGGTTGTCGTGCCGAGTGCCGCCAGCGCATCTGCGCCGCTGCGAACCGCGGTAACCGAAACCTCACCGCTTCCGATCAATCCCACCATGGCGTTGAGTTGGGTGAGATCGTCTTCGACGACGAGCAGACTCTTCGTTTTCTTGTCCGCAAACCCCAGCAGATTGTCGAACGTCTCGGTGAGCACTTCTTCGGTCACCGGCTTTTTGAGGTGGGCGATCGCGCCGGAATCCAAAGCGCGCTGCCACTGTTCTTCGCCTGAAATGACGTGCACCGGAATGTTGTGCGTCGTCGCATCTTCTTTGAGCTGTTCGAGCAACGCCCATCCGTCGGTGTCCGGCAGGCCGATATCCATCGTGATCGCGTCGGGCAAGAATTGACGTGCGAGCGCGAGCCCTTCGCTGCCCGACAGGGCCACGATTCCCTTAAAGCCCCGGTCCCGCGCCAGACCCAACAGGATGCGCGCAAAGATCACGTCGTCTTCGATGATAAGCAAAACGCGATCGGTTGCCTCGATGCCTTCGCGGTCGTCGGCAACATCGCTATGCGAATGTTCCGGTGCAACCATAACGGGAATCGGCGTCTCGGCAGAACGCTTTCCGGCCGGGCGAATAATTCGTTCGAACTTTCCGTCGCTCTCGCCGGCCGTACGTTTGACGCTTTGGGCCAGACTGCGCGTGAGCGGATGATAGAGCGTAAAGGTCGAGCCTTCGCCCATCGTCGATTCGACGGCGATCTCGCCCCCCAGCAGTCCCGCAATTTCTCGCGAGATCGCAAGACCGAGGCCGGTGCCGCCGAATTTGCGCGACGTTCCCATGTCGGCTTGCTGGAAGGGTTCGAAGATGACGTTGTATTTGTCGTTCGGAATGCCGATGCCGGTGTCGCTGACTTGAAAGGCGACGACGGGTCCGACGACGTTGCTCAAGTGATGTTCCTGCACCAAATTCATCCGCAGGGTGACGGTGCCTTCGCTCGTGAACTTGAACGCATTTGAAAGCAAATTTTTCAAGATCTGCTGCAAGCGCGTCGGATCGGTAAGCAGCGCCGAAGGAACCTCCGCGTCGCGCTGGATGACGAAGCCCAGACCCTTGTCTTGCGCGATTTGGTTAAAGGTGCGTTCGACATCGTCCTCGATGACGGCGAACGGGATTTCCTGAAGATCGATCGAGGTCGTGCCCGACTCGATCTTCGAGAGATCCAGGATATCGTTGATGAGCGTCAGCAAATCCGCGCCGGCAGCGCGAATCGTCTGCGCGAATTCAATTTGCTTGCCCGTCATGTTGCCTTCGGCATTGTCCGCCAACTGTTTGGAAAGAATCAGCAAGCTGTTGAGCGGCGTGCGCAATTCGTGCGACATGTTGGCAAGGAACTGCGATTTGTATTTGGAGGTGACGGTGAGTTGTTCGGCCTTCTTTTCCAGCTCCTGACGCGCTTCTTCGATCTCGCGCGTGCGTCGCTCGACTTCTTCGTTGCGTTCGGAGAGCTGGCGGGCCTTTTCTTCGAGTTCGTCGTTGGTCTGTTGAAGCTCCATCTGTTGGCTCTGCAGTTCGATCGTGAGCGACTGGGACTGTTTGAGCAGTTCTTCGGTGCGCATCGATGCGGCAATCGTGTTGAGAATAACGCCGATCGACTCGGTCAACTGCTCGAGGAACAGCAAATGCGTTTCGCTGAAACGTTCGAGCGACGCGAGTTCGATAACGGCCTTGACGTCGTTCTCGAACAGCACCGGCAGCACGATCAGCGACATTGGCCGCGCCTCGCCTAGCCCGGAGTTGATCGCAATGTATTCCGCCGGCACTTCGGCTAGGCGGATCGGTTTCTTTTCGATGACGACTTGCCCGATCAGCCCTTCGCCGATGCGAACGGTTTTTTGTGCGGTCTTGCGTTTGCTGATCGCGTAGCTTGCAACCAGGCGCAATACCGGCTCTTCGTCGATCGGCTCGTTGAGATAGAATGCGCCGGTCTGCGCGTTGATGAGCGGCGCGAGTTCGGACATGATCAGGCGGCTCACCGTCTTGATATCGCGTTGACCTTGCAGCATTGCCGTGAACCGGGCAAGGTTGGTCTTGAGCCAATCTTGCTCCGTGTTCTTACGGGTGGTGTCGCGGAGGTTCTGGATCATTTCATTGACGTTTTGCGTCAATTCGCCGACCTCGCCGCGCGCTTCGACCTCGATCGCACGTGAGAGGTCGCCCTTGGTAACGGCCGTTGCAACTTCGCCGATGGCACGAATTTGCGAGGTGAGCTGCGCTGCGAGTTGGTTGACCGAGTCGGTGAGATCACGCCATAAGCCCGCCGCGCCCGGCACCTCGGCTTGGCCGCCGAGCTTGCCTTCGAAGCCGACTTCGCGCGCGACGGTCGTTACCTGATCGGCAAACGTTGCGAGCGTGTCGATCATGAAGTTAATCGTGTCGGCCAGCGACGCGATTTCGCCCTTCGCTTGGAGCGTGAGTTTACGCTTGAGATCGCCATTGGCTACGCCCGTAACGACTTGCGCGATTCCTCGCACTTGTTCGGTAAGGTTCGAGGCCATAAAGTTGACGTTGTCGGTCAGGTCTTTCCACGTTCCGGCGACGCCTTGCACGTGCGCTTGTCCGCCGAGGATGCCTTCCGAACCGACTTCGCGCGCGACGCGCGTGACTTCGGACGCGAATGCATTAAGCTGATCGACCATCGTATTGATCGTGTCTTTGAGTTCGAGAATCTCACCGCGCACGTCGACCGTGATCTTCTTTGAAAGATCACCGTTGGCAACGGCCGTCGTGACTTTGGCGATGTTTCGCACTTGCGAGGTAAGGTTCGAGGCCATGAAGTTCACGGAATCCGTGAGATCTTTCCACGTTCCCGAGACGCCGCGCACTTGGGCTTGTCCGCCGAGGCGGCCTTCCGAGCCGACTTCGCGCGCGACGCGGGTGACTTCCGATGCGAAGCCGTTGAGCTGATCGACCATGACGTTGATCGTGTTCTTGAGTTCGAGAATTTCACCGCGTACGTCGACCGTAATCTTTTTTGAAAGATCCCCGTTCGCGACGGCCGTGGTAACTTCGGCAATGTTACGGACCTGATTCGTGAGATTGCCGGCCATCAGATTAACCGAATCGGTCAAGTCTTTCCACGTGCCGGACACGCCCTGCACCTCCGCTTGTCCGCCCAGCTTACCTTCGGAGCCGACTTCGCGCGCGACGCGCGTTACTTCGCCGGCGAATGAGTTGAGCTGATCGACCATCGTGTTGATCGTGACTTTGAGTTCGAGGATTTCACCGCGAACGTCGACCGTAATTTTCTTGGAAAGATCGCCCTTTGCAACGGCCGTCGTAACGTCGGCGATGTTGCGCACTTGCGAGGTGAGGTTGGATGCCATGACGTTGACGGAGTCGGTAAGATCCTTCCACGTTCCGCTGACGCCCTTGACCTGCGCTTGGCCGCCGAGTTTGCCCTCGGAACCGACCTCGCGCGCGACGCGCGTCACTTCGCCGGCGAAGGAATTGAGCTGATCGACCATCGTATTGATCGTACTCTTGAGTTCGGCGATTTCGCCGCGCACGTCGACCGTGATCTTCTTTGAGAGATCGCCGTTGGCGACGGCCGTAGTCACGTCCGCAATATTGCGGACCTGCGAGGTGAGATTTGCCGCCATCGAATTGACGGAATCGGTGAGGTCCTTCCACGTTCCCGAAACGCCTTTGACCTCGGCTTGGCCGCCGAGCTTGCCTTCGGAACCGACTTCGCGCGCGACGCGCGTGACTTCGCCGGCGAACGAATTGAGCTGATCGACCATGACGTTGATCGTATCTTTGAGTTCGAGAATTTCACCGCGCACTTGGACGGTGATCTTCTTGGAAAGATCGCCGTTTGCAACGGCGGTCGTGACTTCGGCAATATTACGGACTTGCGAGGTGAGATTTGAGGCCATGAAGTTGACCGAGTCCGTGAGATCCTTCCACGTGCCGGCAACGCCTTGCACCTGCGCTTGACCGCCGAGAATGCCTTCGGAGCCGACCTCGCGCGCAACGCGCGTGACCTCGCCCGCAAATGAATTGAGCTGATCGACCATGACGTTGATCGTGCTCTTGAGTTCGGCGATTTCGCCGCGCACGTCGACGGTGATCTTCTTCGAAAGATCGCCTTTGGCAACCGCGGTCGTCACCTCGGCGATGTTACGCACTTGACTCGTTAAATTGGACGCCATGACGTTGACGGAGTCGGTGAGATCTTTCCACGTGCCGCCGACGCCCTGCACCTGCGCTTGACCGCCAAGTTTGCCTTCCGAACCGACCTCGCGTGCGACGCGCGTGACTTCACCGGCGAAGGAGTTGAGTTGATCGACCATCGTGTTGATCGTATCTTTGAGTTCCAAAATCTCGCCGCGCACGTCGACGGTGATCTTCTTTGAAAGATCGCCTTTGGCTACGGCCGTCGTGACTTCTGCGATGTTACGCACTTGACTCGTGAGATTGCCGGCCATCGAGTTAACGGAATCGGTAAGATCTTTCCACGTTCCGGCAACGCCTTTGACCTCGGCCTGTCCACCCAGACGGCCTTCGGAACCCACTTCGCGCGCGACGCGCGTGACTTCGGATGCGAACGAATTGAGTTGATCGACCATCGTGTTGATCGTGTCTTTGAGATCGAGAATCTCGCCCTTGACGTCGACGGTGATCTTCTTTGAGAGGTCGCCGTTCGCAACGGCTGTCGTGACGTCGGCAATATTACGAACTTGGCTGGTGAGGTTGGACGCCATGAAGTTGACGGAGTCCGTTAAGTCCTTCCACGTACCGGAGACGCCTTGCACCTGCGCTTGACCGCCGAGCTTGCCTTCGGAACCGACTTCACGCGCGACGCGCGTGACTTCGCCGGCGAAGGAGTTGAGCTGGTCGACCATGGTGTTGATCGTGCCCTTGAGTTCCAAAATTTCGCCGCGCGCTTCGACCGTAATCTTCTTTGAAAGATCGCCGTTGGCGACCGCGGTGGTAACTTCGGCGATGTTACGAACTTGGTTGGTCAGGTTGCCGGCCATCGTGTTGACCGAGTCGGTCAAGTCTTTCCACGTGCCGGCGACGCCCTTGACCGCCGCCTGGCCGCCGAGCTTACCTTCGGAACCCACTTCGCGCGCGACGCGCGTGACTTCTGATGCGAAAGCATTGAGTTGGTCGACCATCGTGTTGATGATCTTGGAAGAACGTAAAAACTCGCCTTTGAGCGGCCGGCCGTCGATCTCGAGCGCCATGCGCTGCGAGAGATCGCCCTTCGCGACGGCGCCCAGCACGCGGCCGGTTTCGGCCATCGGCTGCGTGAGGTCCCCGATGAGTGCGTTTACCGACTCAATGTAGCCGAGCCAAGCGCCGCCCACGCTGCCGAGCGAGGCGCGCTGCGCGATGCGGCCATCGCGGCCAACGACCGCGCTCACGCGTTCGAGTTCGGTTGCCAAGCGCGCGTTGAGTTCGATGCATTCGTTGAACGCTTCCGCCACGTCGGCGACCAAACCATCGCCGCCTTCCGGCAACCGCATCGAAAAGTCGCCCTTCTTAAAGGAACGAAGGGCGCTCAGTAATTCGCGTAAGTCAAGATTGTAGGAATGATCGACGGACCGCTTTCCGTTCGCTGTGGATGTTTTCTTGGCCGTAGCAGTCGGCATGCGCAAACTCCCGGATTGTGGATAAGGGTTAACCCCCCACGTTCGAACGTGCAGGGCATCAACTCTTTTCTGCCCCCGTTAAGCTTGCTTAAAACCAGGCGGGCGCAAAGAAGGTGTAGGCGGGGGGTCTTAGGGCATAACGATGCTAGTGAACAGCAAGTTCGGGTTCACCTTTTGGAAGTGAAGGCCGATCGTCTCGACCGCACGCTCGATCTGGTTACCGAAGCGAACGAGATCCTTGCGGCGTCCTTTGACGTTTCGGAAACGCTGCCGGCCATCACGCGCCTGTGCGTACCTGCCTTGGCGGACTATTGCATCGCGCATATCCGGCCGATCGGCGGAACGCCCGTGCCCACCGTTTATGCCGCTGCCGAGCACTTGGAAATTGAGGAACTTGCCGCCGACGCAGGCGTTTCCGACGACATCCTAACGCGGCTCACGAATGGCGGTCTCAAAACCATCGTCGTTTTTCCAATGATGATTGGAACCCAACAGTTCGGATCGATGACGTTTGCATCGACCCGGGCGGACGCCTTTGATGCAACCGACAAGAAAATTTTCAATTGGTTCGCGCTGCGAGTTGCCATTACGCTGCACACGGTCAACTCATTTACCCGCGAACACCGCGTTGCGGACCGTTTGCAGCGGGCGCTCTTACCGGAATCCTTTCCGACCGTGGAGGGCCTTGCGTTCGGCGGCGCTTACCTACCGGCAAGTGCTGAAGCTGAGGTCGGCGGCGATTGGTACGATGCTTTCACGTTGCCGGACGGCCGGATCGCGATCTCGATCGGAGACGTGGCCGGACATGGTTTGGAAGCGGCGGTCATCATGGGCGAGGTTCGCCAAGCCTTGCGCGCGGCGGCCATCGGGTCGCATAAACCCTCGGCGGTCCTCGAAGCGGTCAACGGCGTAATCAACTTGCGGGAATCGATCAGCATGGTCACGGCAATCTTCGGATTTTACGATCCCGACCAGTGCATTTTCCGCTACGCCGTTGCCGGACATCCACCACCGATCATCGCTACGCCCGACGGATTGGCGCAAGTGATGCCCGGCGGGGGCATGCCGCTGGGTGCCTCGGACACTATCGACTCGCAGGATTGGACGTTCACGCTACCCCCCGGCGCGCAAGTGGTGCTGTATACCGACGGGCTGATCGAATACGACCGCGACATCGACACCGGCGAACGACTACTCCTCGAAGCGATTAGTGCGGACCTCGTCGCGGGCGGTTCGCTCGATCCGGCCAAGAGCATCCAAGAGCGCATCTTCAGCCGGACGGCCAATAAAGACGACGCCGCAACCCTGACAATGACGCGTTCGAAAGACGCCGACGCAAACGTCTCGCTCGTTTTTTCCGCCATTCCGATGATTTCCGCACTCGTGCGTTCGACGCTTCGCCGGCTCGGAGCAACGCTCGCCTTAACTTCCGATCAAGAATTCTCGCTGCTGGTTGCGGTCGGCGAAGCAATTGCGAACGCCGTCGAACATGCATACGGCGAGTTGGAACCGGGACTGGTGGAAATCAAGACTCGCTATGCGGACCACCGGTTCGTCGTGCAAATCGACGACTACGGGCGATGGCGTCCGTTTCAAAAACGCGAAGAACGCGGCCGCGGCATTCCTCTCATGCACGCGCTGGTCGATGGCGTGCAAATTAAATCCACGCAAGCAAGTACGAGTATCACGCTCACCATGAATCTTCACGACGAGGACGCCGCCGAAGCGTCCGCATAGCCCTCGCGGTTTCACCGTGAGCCCGTCGAGGGACGCGTGCAGCAAAACATTGTGTTACCCGTGCCGTGCTTCGATAGGGTCAGCATGACACTTTGCCAGGTGCGCGAGCGTGATAGGCTAACGCCTGAAGACCAGCGCCGTGTTTATTCCGCCGAACCCCGACGAGTTTGAAAGCACGATCTGCGGCTTCGCTGCAACGTTCTTATTTTCCAACTTCACGACGGAATCGTCATCCGGTGCTTGAAAATTTACCGTGGCCGGAATGACTTCGTCGCGCATCGAGAGCAGCGAAATTGCCGCTTCCCATGCGCCGGTGGCGCCCAGTGCATGGCCGTGCTGTCCTTTTGTGGCACTGACCGGAATCGATGCGGCTCGATCGCCGAAGACAATCTTGTACGCTTGTGCCTCAGAACGATCCCCGAGCGGAGTTGACGAGCCGTGCGCATTGATGGCGTCGATCTCTTGCGCCGAAACGCCCGCGTCATCTATGGCCTCCTGCATTGCTCGGGCAACGTGTTTGGAATCCGGGCGCGGCGCCGACATGTGGTAGGCATCGTTCGTTAACCCGAATCCGCACACTTCGCCGTAGATGCGCGCGCCGCGCGCGCGAGCGTCGTCGAGGCGCTCCATGAGTAACATTCCTGCGCCTTCGCTCATAACGAAACCGTCGCGTCCACGGTCGAAAGGACGGCTCGCGCTTTGCGGGTCCCCGTTGCGGCGTGACATCGCGTTGATCACCGTGAACGCGCCGTACAAAAGCGGTGCGAGCGGTGCTTCTACGCCACCGGCGAGGGCCGCGCGGGATTCGCCTTGCGAAATTGCGCGATACGCTTGACCGATTGCTACGGCTCCCGCCGCGCATGAGTTTGCATTTGCTACGTTTTGCCCGTGCAAGCCAAATTCGATTGCGATATTTGAAGTGGACGCACCGCCGAAAACCGATATCGCCAGGAGCGGATGGACGGCGTCTATTCCGCTTGCGTTAAATGTGGAAGCCTGTTCTTCTGCGTACGCTAATCCACCCAGCGCCGAACCCACGAACACACTCATTTGGTTGCCGTTACCGTTGACCGAAAATTTGCCGTCCTCCAGGGCCATCTTCGCAGCACCGACGGCAAATTGCGAAAAGCGGTCGGTCCACCGCAAACGCTTCGAACTGAGGTAATCCTCCGGTTTGAAATCGTCGATCTGCGCGGCCATGCGTGACGGATATGCCGAGGCATCGAAACGCGTGAGCGAGTCGACCGCAATTTCGCCACTGCGCAACCGCTTCCAAAACGTCTGGACCCCGCTGCCGAGCGGAGTGATTAAACCGATGCCGGTAACGGCGACGCGGTGGCGCTGCCGGTCATGCATATTCGGCTAATTCCTTGATCCGGCGCAGCGTCTTACCGGCAATGTCGTGCACGAAAAAATTGCCCACGACGTGCTTGCCGAAAAAATCTGGCGCGACCGGAAATGCAAACGCGAGTTTGTGAATGATGCTTACAAGCGTTGCGTTTCCCCGCCGCTCGAACCGCCACTCGACGTCCATACCGCGCGTCCAGCCCGCAACGTGACGAAAACGAATTGCCGGGGTAACCGCGTCGTTCCACTGCTGCGCGGTCCAGCGCACGGGGATAAAGTTGCGCATCGCAGACATTTCTACGATGCTCGAACGGGCATCGCTCCGGAGCGTACGCACAAAGCGGTAATGCGGCAAAATTTCCGGCCAGCGTTCGGTATCGCTTGCGAATGAAAAAATTCGCTCCACCGGAGCCTCGATGAGAATGTCGTTTCGAGTTTCGATCATGGGGCTCCGGTAACGGCGTGCATCAACTGATCGCGCAACCGGGCATTGCGTTGAAGATTGTATGCGGCAAAGGGTGCGAGACCCGGCGTTTTTATCAAGGCCGACACGAAGCCGGCGATCCGTGCCCGCCCGGCAAACAGATGCCGGTGGTGCTTGCTGTACGTTGCAGAAGCGTCTGCGGATGGGCTTTGGATCGCTTCGGCCGCGAGCGATGCGCTCTTTAACGCCAGAAATACGCCTTGCCCCGTAAACGGGTCTAGGAAACCCGCAGCGTCGCCGATCAAGTAGGCATCTCGCTCCGCTGCCACGCGCGTTCGTTGCGAAAGCGGCCCGACGGCGACGCGCTTGCCGAGCAGGCGCACGTCGTCTACGCTGCGCCGCCCGGCGCCGAGTTCGCGAGCGGCCTCCCGCAAACGCTCGTCGATCGCACCGCTCCACTCATGCAACATCTTCTCTTCAACGATAACCATAACGTTCGCTACGTCGTGACCGAGGGGGTTGATTGCAAAGTAGCTGCGACCGCGCACGTACATCTCAATGGTTCCCTCAAGGTTGCCGAACCCCGCATAGTGACCGCCCAGCGCAAAGCGGCCGGCGCGGCGAACCGGCGAGGCTAAACCTAAATCGCGTGCGACGATCGATCCAATTCCATCCGCCCCCACGACGACTCGCGCGCGAAGCGCCTTCGTGAAGCCGGCGCCGTCACGGACGCTCAACACGAAGCCGTCCGAGGTGCGATCCACTTGTTCCACGCGGCCGCTAAGACAAACGGCGCCGGCGGCAATTGCATGCGCGAGCAAAAGCGCGTCGAGATCGGCGCGCGCCACCGACCACGCAAGGGCGCCAAACGGCAAATCCACTTGGACGCCGCGCGTGTGCAGACGAATGCGGCGAAGATTCTCCGCGCATGCCTCCACCTTTGGGCCGACGCCGAGTTCGAGCAGTTGCGCGAGCGAGGCTGCGCTCAAATATTCGCCGCATACCTTCGTTCTGGGAAACGTGCTGCGCTCGACCACGGTAACGGCATATCCGGCACGCGCGAGGCGGAACGCGCAACTCGATCCGGCCGGCCCCGCACCGACGATTGCAACCTCACAGCTCATCGCGAACGATCATGCGATAAAACGGCGTCCGCTCGACGCGCGGATTGTGCCAACCCGCGCGCAGCGCGAGATCTTCGGCTTCGCTTGGTGTATAGGCGCGCAGCACCGATAGCGGCGCATCGTGTCGCGTCAGCCGGTTCGCAGTTGTCAACCGGCTGAGCGTCCAAGCTCCGGCATAACTTACGACGGACCGGCGCAAGTCGCAGACGAGCGGAGAAATGCGCGCTACGCGGCGCATTTCTCGCAGCAAAACGACCGCACTGCCGGGATCGAAATGGTGCAACGCAAGGTTGCACATCACGACATCAAACTCTGCGTCGGCGAACGGCAGATCGGCCCCGTCGCCCTGCACGAACCGCAAGGCCGGATGATTCGCGGTGCGGGTTTGCGCAATCGTTAGCATTTGTTCGCTGATATCCAAACACGTGATGCAAAGATCGCGGCATTGGTCCTGCGCATGCTCCACAAGTTCGAGAGCGATGTCCGCACTTGCGCATCCGACGTCCAGGACGGTTTTGGCCCCCAAAGAAAAAATCGCCGACTTGACGGGCGCGATGCCTCCGAGCCAACGATTCGCACGTTCGATATCGCGCAGATTTGCTTCGAGTTCGTGGATCGACTCGACCGGATCGTCCATCAGTTCCCGGCCGGCCGCGCGCTTCACACCTTCTTGAAAAACTCCGCGTTTACGGCAACGAAATTTTGCCACTTTTCGGGTACGTCGGAATCGGCAAAAATCGCTTCGACGGGACAAGCCGAAACGCACGCTCCGCAGTCGATGCAGACTTCGGGATCGATGTAGAGCATCTCGTCGCCCTCGCCGCCGTGAATGCAGTCGACAGGGCACACGTCGACACACGATTTGTCCTTCGTGCCGATGCAAGGTTCCGTGATCACGTAAGTCATGAGGCCATTGTATTTGGGATGGTTCGCGCCGGTCTCCTGGTTTGGTAGCAGCAAGAAGGCGCCCGCAGGATTCCCGCGGACGCCTTCTTTGTTAGGAACCGGGCTGGTTTAGACGGCT
>JALZBM010000115.1 GCA_030947385.1 Vulcanimicrobiota bacterium | reverse complement strand
CTACCTAGTGAACTCATGTTTGCGAATTGCCCATTGCCCATTGCTAGACAGCAACGTTTCACCTAGGCTCACCGCCGGCCTTGCATCGCGATCCGTTCGACCGGATTATCATCTGCCCGGCGATCGAACATGCGATGATCCTGGTTGCACCGGCCCGTTAATCACCGCTTATCCCGTACGCGTCATTTGGTGAAATTTTAGCACTAACCTAGGGAAGAAGACCGCTTGCGATTGGCGCCCGCGAAAAGAGCCTCTCCAGTATCCAAATCGACGCGCCGAGCAGGACCAAGTCCTTAGATAGAAACTGCGTCGTCATGCCTAGCAGATCAAACCCCGGTGTCGTCAAGAGAAAGCTGAGGGTACCAAGAAAAATGACGACAGCCTTCGCGCTTCCGAGTGCGCTTAGCCGGGGTGAAAACAGTCGCGTCGCGATGAGCACTCCGGCCGCAATCTCGATCGGGCCAAATATTCTGGACGTGCCCATAACGCCGGACTCGCCGTTCATCCAGCACACCGTGCAATGGTGAGCACTGATGACCGATCTATTGCGGCTCTTGGTGCTCGAACCGGTGAGAGGAGAACTCGTGCGCGAAGCCGGCCCCGCCGAGGTTCAGATGGCGCGGAAAAGCTTTCCACAGAATCCGTATATCCACAAACATTAATTTGGTGATGTAAAACGCCTGTGAAAACCGGTCGAGTTGCCGGTCAGTGTGCTGATCGTAGCTATAAAAACGCGGACGTACCCGACCCGTTGCCCCTTGGAATTGTCCATACTGTCTGGTAAGAGAGTCTCTAACCTTAAGTCTTACCTGTTGCGCGATTTGCACGGAAATTCAGCGGTGGGGCGAACCACGGGCAATGGTTCCTGACGTCCAGTATAGCGTTTCACTGTTTTCGATTCTACTGGCGGCGGCACTCGCTATTTCCATCGCCGCCGAGCGGTTGCGTTTGCCCGCCGCCGTTTTGCTGGTGGCGCTGGGAGCCGTAGCGAGCACCTTCTGGAATATCCGGCCGCCGTTTGACTTTGGTCCCACGCTCCTCTTCTTGTTCTTGCCGCCGCTCATATTCGAAGCTGCGTGGAATTTAGATCTCAGGCAGCTGCGAAAACAATACAAACGCGTCGTGTTCTTAGCGTTTCCCGGAACGCTGCTCTCCGCATTTGGGATTGCGGCAATCCTCCCCGGTATCGGCGCCTTGGCATTCGTACCTGCGCTCTTACTTGGTGCGATCGTTTCAGCCACCGATCCCGTCGCCGTTGTTGCCGTTTTTCGCTCGACACGCGTGCCGGCGAGGATCGTAACGATCGTAGAGGCAGAGTCTCTCGCGAACGACGGCGTCGCCGTCGTCTTATATACGATCGCGTTGGGGCTTGCAGCCGGCGGCACAATCTCCTGGTTCTCCGAGATAGCCGGCGGACTCTCATCAATGGTCTTGGGATGCGTTATCGGTGCGCTTTGTGCTGCCCCATTTTATGCAGCGCTGCTCGCGACGGACGCGTCTGAGTATGAGGTAACGGTAACCGTCGCGCTTGCGTACGTTTCATATTTGGCTGCCGTACGCTTGGGGGCATCGGGAATATTCGCAAGCGCTACGGCTGCCATTGCGCTACGAGCTCTTCTTTCGCGCCGCCCAACGATGTCGAATAGTAACGACGTTAAAGTATTCTGGAATGCCGCCGCTTATATGACGAACGCGGTCGTATTCTTGTCGACCGGCCTGTTGATCAGTCCCGCACGCGTATTTCACGAGCCGGCATTGGTTGCAACGGCGCTACTCGTCGTTCTTGTCATTCGCGCGTTTCTTGCATTCCTTGCCGGGCCGGATACGGCGGGACGCGTCACGATCTTTTTGGCGGGAATGCGTGGCGCGCTCCCCCTCGCGCTTGCCCTTGCGATTCCCACAAGTCTTGCGGAGCGACCGCTGATTATCGATGTCGTCTTCGCCACCGTGCTGGCCACGCTGTTGTTGCAAGGTATTCCCTTAGGTTGGGTGGCGAGGAGTTTTTATGCCGAACAGAGGAGCGATCATCTTTAGGCTGCACTCCGTCCCGGCGGCGGATCACGAGGCCATGCTGGAGTCGCTGACCGGCGACGCGCTGCTGAATTTGAACTTTTCAGTCTTGCTCCTCGCGTCTTGTGCAATCGCAACTTTCGGGCTGCTCGCGAATAACGCGGCCGTGATCATCGGTGCGATGATTATCGCGCCGCTGATCCTGCCCATTCAGGCCTTTGCCTTTGGGGCGCTCGAAGGCCGCATCGCATTGCTGCGCTCCAGCACAATTACCTTGATTGCCGGTAGCGTCGCGGCGGTGATCTTGGCAGCTGCACTGTCGAGTCTTATCGGGCTCCCGATCTCGGGCAGCGAGATCGTTGCGAGGTCAAGGCCAACCCTGCTCGATTTGGGGATTGCTCTCGCCGCGGGTCTCGTCTGCGGTTTTGCAAGAGTGCGCCCTGCGGTCTCGGCTTCTCTGGCCGGGACCGCCATTGCCGTGGCGCTTATGCCGCCTTTGTGTGTTATCGGCATCGGGCTTGCACATGCAGACAGCAGACTTGCGCTGGGGGCCAGCCTGCTCTATGTTACAAACTTGCTCGGCATCACGGTGGTGTGCATGGCCGTTTATGCCGTCGCAGGTTTTCGCACGCACCGCCATGCGGGCCGCGCATTTGCCATTGCAAGCGCACTGATCGTCCTGCTCGCTATTCCACTTGCCGCAAGTTTTCTTTCGCTGCTGCGTCAATCGCGTCTGGAGTACGCATTGAAGCACGAGCTCGTCTCAAATACGCAAACCTTTCACCGCGTCAGCCTCGTGGACATGGAATTTAGTTGGCTCGCTTCGCCGCCGCTCGTTACGCTGACCGTCAGATCGAACGATCCGATTACGCCCAACCAAGTCAATTTGCTCCAGGCCTTCGCGCGTGCAAAAACCGGGCAAGAGTTCGATCTCGTTTTTGAAGTGGCGCCAGTGGTCGAAGTCTCGGGCACGAGCGGCAAGACACCATAGACCGAAACGCCCGACTTACGTTTTCCCAACCGTAGGGTCCAGCGCTTCGTCAATCTCCTTACGGCCACTGAATACCTCAAAGAAGAGCTCGTACGTGCGGCTCTCCCCTGGCTCAAGGAACGGTAACGTTCCGCGCGTTCCGGCTTCGAGGCGCCCTGCTATCGTCGGACAATTTGCCGGCTCGATACCCATCACGTACGTTCTTACTCCCAGCATCCGCCACGTGAAGAGCGCGGGTAACTGCGCAGGATCGAACCGCACAGACAGTGCGATGCCGCGTCCGTCATCGAGCGACCGGTTCACCATTATTGCGCGGGCGTAACCATCTGCGCATGCAACTGGTTCATGAATGAATACCTGCTCTGCGAACGACGTATCGGGCTTGCCTCCGCGATTCCAGTCCTGCATCGCGGCTTTCGCGCAGGCATCGCGCGGACTGATCGACCGATGGGAGACGTGCAACTCCGAATTCACATCAAGCAGCGGAAACCCCATATTGCAATGATACAGCATCATATGCGGGCGGCTCACTCCGCCCTTGTTGCTGACGATGTCGTGAACTGCTACCCGATTCGATCCGAGTTCGACGCGCAGAACACGCTCGAGTGTAAGATCCTCACCGAACATTTGCGCTTCCGAAATCGTTCCGGAAATTTCGTACGTGCAAGAATCACCGGCCCAAACGGTTCTACTGCCAAGGTTCTGCGCCGGAAGATGGTTTACGCGGCCGTGCATGCCAAATGCACCGTAAGCGTCAACGCCCGCCGGTCCGAAGTTTCCAAGACCGCACGTCGTAAAGAGGCCCCCGAAAAAGTTTCGCGCGAATGCTTCGTCGCTCGATCCTGTGAACGCGGGCGCCGCAACACCACCGGGGCCATGCCATACGAGCGGTATGCCGCGAAATTCGAGTGCGCAGACATCGAGCGCGCGATCGGCGACGGTAATCAAACGCAGTCCGGCCCCGCTCGATACTTCAAACGCACGCGCGCCGCGAGCGCGCCCGTCGTTAAAAGTGATCGTTTGGACGCCGCCAATTTGTCCGGGATGCCCGATCCTAACGTCGAGTTCTCGAGCGGAGTAGTCTCGCCCGAAGAGGCGGGGCATTGGCTAGAACTCCCACAATGCGGCTCGGGTCCAAGCGCCGCTGCAGCCTTGGAGTTTTACGGGTGCTGCGACAAACAGCCGCTTTTGTCCGTCCATGACCTCCTCCGGAAAATACAACTCCTCAACGATAAAGGCGCCGCTGCCCAAGAGGATGCGATGCGGCGGTCCCGACGCGCTCGGGTCATTATATCCGCCCATGCTCACCGCGTCGATGCCCACGCCTTTGACTCCACGATCGATCAGGTACTGCGCTCCACTTCCACCGAGGTAAACGTACTCCGTGAGAAACGCCTTTGTGTTTGCACGCCGATGCCCGCCGCCCGTGTTGAGCAAGACGATATCGCCCGGCGCGATGTCGCCCGCCAAGCCTTCGAGGTCCGCACGCTCGATCGCCGAGCCTGGCGTTTTTTTTCGTAAATCCAGAACGACGCCCGGCCCGACGTAGTCTTCAAGCGGAACTTCGTCGATCGTTTTACCGTCCTGGAAAAAATGAAACGGGGCGTCAACGTGCGTGCCGGTGTGCGTGCTGATCTCGACGATCTCTTTATTCACGCCCTGAACGGCCAACATATAAAACAATTTGATCTGAGCCGGCCGAGGGTTGCTGTCGGGATACTGCGGGCAGTTCGTAAACACCGGTTGACTTAAATCATGAATGCGTTTCGGAATCATTTTCGCTGACCTTCCACAGATCGACAAACGCGGCGGCGTTCTTCTGGATGACGGCGTCGAGATCGGCGCGCCAAATCGAATCCGGCAACGATTCGCTGGAAAATATTTCGAGGACGTAGTGGCCGCTGTAGCCGGCTTGACGGGCGGCTCTCACGATTGCCACATTGTCGATTGTTCCCTCGCCGAGGCTGATCCGATCGGCCCCGGACCGCGGCCTGTGCCAGTCACTCAGCTGAACCAAGAAAATGCGGTCTTTGCATTCACTGATGACACCGTACAGGCCGGGTGTTTGGAAGACGTTCCAGCTGTCCAAACAAATACCGAGCGCGGGATGGCCGACGCGCCGCACGAGCTTGAGCGCCTCATCCAAACCCCAAAGAGCAGTATCGGTGTTGAACAAAACGGGATTCAATGGTTCGTATGCCATTCGAACACCCCGTTGCGCTGCGAACTCCGCCAATTCGGCCAGGGCCGTAACCGCTTTGTCGTAGACAAGTTGCGTATTTCCACCGGGCGCCGCTCCCGTGATCACGACAAACGGAACCCCCGCGGGGACGTGCGGCGCAATGCGATCTATCGCGACTTTTATGTGTGCGATCCGATCGTCCGGATCGGTGGGGGCAGGCGCCAAACTATCGGGAAAGAGTGAGTGAACCGTCGATTGAACGGAGCTTACACCTAAGCCCGCACGTTGTATGCTTTGCAACTGCGCAGCGTAATTGTCTCGATTGAGCTTGAACTCGCAGACTTCGATCGCTCCGATCCCGTGGCTGGCAAACCGCTCTACGTCCCGTTCAAAGGACCACGGCCACGTTGTGAATTCACTAATGGCAAATTGGCTGATTTTTTTGCTCACTCTTAGACCTCTTGTCGAAGTTCGATAACGCAGAAGCCCTTGCCGTCAAGTTCGACCGGCACCCCTGCGCGAAGCGTCTTGCCGTCGATCTCTTGGCCATCAACCCACGCTCCGCGCAGACTATTAAAGGTCTTGGCTGAGTACGAACCACTCAGCGGGAGATCCAGTGCGACCGCCGTTGAAACCGTGTGGTCGCTGGTGTTTCCCATGAATAGCACGAGATTGTCGCCTTTGCGAAGAGCGATGCTGGAAATCGCGTCGCCGATCGTCCGCACGTTCGACGACACGTCGGTCGTGTATTCACTGCACGGGATCGATTGATCGAAATACCTGGTACCGTACATCTGCAGATCGGGAGCGCGCACGACGAACCAGGTAAGAGTTTTTCCGTGGAACGGAAGGTTTGAGACGCCCATCCATTTCCATTCCGGTGCCAAACGCGGATTAATACTTGGCGTGCCGCTGGAGATATCCAAGCCAGCCGCGCCCTCGATCGCAGCCCAAAGGTAACGCGGGGGAAGCCACGGGGACAGCATCATTCCTTGATTGACAAGCGTCTCACCGTGAAGCCATTCGGAGAATTGGCCCGGTACGGTGTTGTTGCGCCGCGGGTCCGTTGAATAATGTTTGAAACTGGCGGACAACGAACGCGCCATAAATCCCGGATTGAAGCGCGCAGCCGCAAAAGCATACCAAAAGCTTGCGCCGATCCAGACGCCGCCGAGCAACCCGTACCCGTGCGTCGGCCCATAGTTGACGGCCGTTCGCGGAACCGTCCTGATGCCGGCATCCGTCCAAAAGTCCTCGCGGCTGAGTCGCGCGATGATACCAGCCGCCGTCTCGTCGTCAGCCACCCCGAACATAAGCGGGAACACCATGTCGGAGGTGCAGTCAGACCGCTTCGTGCCGTCCAATTCGATATTGAGATAGTAGAGGTTGGTCTGAGCATTTAGTAGATGCGCGTTGATCGCCTCGCGCAACGTTTCAGCCGCAGACTTGAAAAATGCGCTGTCCTTATGCTTGGAGAGAACTCGCGCCATGTGCGAGACCGTTTGCAAAGCTGCATAGCATTCCGAGTTCACTTCCGTCGTAGCTCCAGACAAACGGTAGTTTCGGATGACGTTGCGCCAGCCGACAATTCCCCAGTCCGACGTTCCGTCCGCGTTACACCAAACCAAGCCTTGCTCGTTGCGCTGCGAAAGAATATAGCGAGCCGCCTTGACCGCTTGCGGATAGATTTGCTTCAAGAACGAACGGTCGCCGCTCGCATTGTAGTGGTGCCACAATGCTAGAATGAGAAGCGGCGTATTGTCATTGATATTTAAGTTGTAGTCGGCCGTTTTGCCGCTTCGAATATCGTAGTACTCTACAACCATCCCGTTCTTTTCGAGATGTTCGGCATACCAAAGCAGGGAGTGCCGGCTGAACTCGGGAGTGATGTAGTCGGCGCCATATGCGAACCAGGCGGTATCTCTGCCAACGCTGTTGTTCGAGCGCGTGGGATCGTTGACGAAGCACCAACCGGTCGGCGAGAGCGTCTGCGTTCGCAGCATGTTTGCTTTGGCCCAGAGAACGCCGCGATTGACGTTTTCATCCGGGCAGATGACGATG
>JALZBM010000114.1 GCA_030947385.1 Vulcanimicrobiota bacterium | reverse complement strand
CTGCGCGCGTACGAGCGCGGCATAAACTTTATCGATACCGCAAACGTCTATGCCCAAGGCGCGGCCGAAGAAGTGCTCGGGCCGATTCTCAAGGAGCTGCACCGCGACGCCGTCGTGCTCGCCACGAAAGTCTATTTTACAATGGGGATGAGCCCGAACGAGCGCGGCCTGTCGCGCAAACACATTCACGATCAAGTCCACCATTCGCTACGCCGGCTGCAAGTCGACTACATCGATCTGTACCAGTGCCACCGCTACGATACGGAAACGCCGGTTGAAGAAACGGCCGAAATGATGAACGATCTCGTTCGCGCGGGCAAGATTCTGTACTGGGGCGTTTCGGAATGGAATGCGGATCAGATCACGAGTGCCGTCAATGTCTGCCGCGCGCGCGGTTGGGCGGTTCCGGTTAGCAATCAACCGCAGTACAGCGCGCTTTGGCGCCGGATTGAGGAGCGCGTGCTACCGGTGTGCGAGCGGTACGGCTTGGGCAACGTCGTGTGGTCGCCGCTCGCGATGGGAATTCTCACGGGCAAATATACCGACGCCAAAAATCCGCCGGCGGGTACGCGCGCGGCCGGCGAGTCCAAAGAAATGATGGAAGATTATTTTACGCAACCCGTGCTCGATGCGGTGCAAAAACTCGTGCCGCTCGCAAAACGCGCGAACTGTTCGCTCGCGCAACTCGCGCTCGCATGGTGTTTACGGCAGCCTGCGGTGACGAGCGTCATCGTCGGCGCAACTAAAGTGGAGCACGTGGACGACAACGTGAAGGCCGGTGATCTCGAAGTTGACCCCGCGATTTTCGAAGAGATGGATAGAATTTTAAAACCCGTTGCCCCGCTCGAACCCTACGTATCGTAAAGGAGAAATCAACCATGGAACGCCGCGACGTATTTGAAAACGAATTAACCGAGGAAGACCGCCCGCCCGCGGAAGAGCAAGAAGATGCCGCGCAAACTGACGAACTCGATCCGGATGTGGATTCGCAGGCCGGGGACAAAGCGATGAAGGATGACGTGTTCGGCCAAAACGAGCGCGCTTAGGCCTGAACTTGCTGCGGACGCTTCTCGATTAGCAGCGCCGCACATAACGCTCCCGCGCCGGCAAGGAACGCGCAGCAAAATGCCACCGTGCGAAAGCCGTCGTCGTACGCTTGCAGCACCGTTTGCTGCAGGCGCGCATCTTGTAGCGTTGCGCCCGCCAAACGCGGACGCTGCGCGTCGACTTGCGCGCGCGCAACCGGCGGTACGTGCGCATCGTCGAGGCGGTGCGAGAGCGAACTGTTGAAAAACGTTGCGAGAACGACGCCGAAAATCGCAATGGTGAGTAAGCCGGCAACGCGCGAAATCGCGTTGTTGATACCGGAGGCGAGGCCCACCCGATGCTGCTCCACGGATTCCATCATGGTGGTCGTGAGCGGCGCGACGGTGAGCCCCATGCCCAGGCCAATAAGCATGATGCCGGGAAAAATAGCCGTCCAATACGACGTGCCGTGCAGCAACGAAAACGCGAGAAAGCCGCACGCCACGACCGAGGGTCCCACCGTTAAGAGCAGACGCGCGCCGAAGCGGTACGTAAGCGCGCCCGTCGTACGCGAAAGCGCAACCAGAATAATGATAAACGGAATGGTCGCAAATCCGGCAAACGTCGCTGAGTAGTGCATGACGCGGATCAACACGAACGGCAAAAAGTAAAACATGCCGCCGAGCGCGCCGTACAGAACCAGGGTCAGGAGATTGACGCCCGTGAACGTACGCCCTCTGAATAAGCGCAGTGGCATAATGGGACTGGGATGATGGGCTTCGACCCATACGAAGAGCCCCAGCGCCAGAGGGCCGATAATAGCCGCAGCAATTACGTACGGATTCGTCCATCCATTGAGGCCCGCGGCGATGAACGCGTACACAATCGCCGCGAGCGAAAGCGTGATCGCCGCCGAACCCCAAATGTCGAGCTTCCCTAAGTCTTCTTCATCGCGGCTTTCTTTCAGTTTCAACGTGCAGATGACGATGATGGCGCTCGCAAACGGGACGTTGATGGCAAATACCCAGCGCCACCCGAAGTGATCGATCACGGCACCGCCCAATACCGGCCCGATCACCGCCGCAATTGCGCTGAATGCCGACCACGTTCCAACCGCCTTGCCACGCGCCTCGCCCTCAAAATACGCGCCGATGAGCGCGAGACTCGCGGGTGCCAGCATCGTTCCGCCGATGCCCTGGATGACGCGCGCCCACAGCAGTGCGTCGATCGACGGAGCGAGCCCGCAGCCGAGCGACCCGAGTGCAAAAATGACAACGCCGAGCAGAAAAATTCGTTTGCGCCCATACCGGTCCGCAAGCGCACCCGAAAGCAACATCAGCGCGCCGAGAACCAGCGTGTAACCCTCGACGATCCACTGCGTTTGACTCGAACTTGCGTGAAGTTCGGTTTGTATGACGGGTAGGGCGATCGATACGACTGAGCCGTCGATAAAGACGAGGCTGGAACCCAAGATCGTGGCAACCAGAACCCAGAACCCGGCAGAACGCATGTGTCCGTGTTCGAGTCTAGGTGCCGGCGCCGCCTCCGAATCGCAGGACATATTTCAAGATCAGGCGGTTGAGCGTTTGATTTGCAGCCGGCGTACCATAGTTAAGGTAAAAGTCGTTTCCGTTAACAAAGTGGCGGTGAAACGACGCGGCGAGATTGATCCCCGGTACGGCAAATCCGCCGTTTCCGCTGATCGAACGCAGCGACACGGAAAAATTTGAGTCGCTTCCTAACGTCTCGCCGAGCGTCAGACGCCGCAACGTCTGCGAATCCAACTTGCCGGTCACCATCGATCGCTCGAACGTATTGTCGTATTCAGCGGCGATCGAGAAGCGGGTGCCGAGCGGACGCGACGTGGTCAGCGAGAACAGATGCAGAAAGTTTGAGCCGAACGGCCCTTCATTGTAACTAACATCGATGGGAGCCGGCGTTCCGTCGCGGTAGCCGATGCCGCCGCCCAAAAGATTGAATCGCGAATCGGTTCCGCAATAGTAATGCGGCCAACCCGTAAACGCACCGAATGGAAGGTTCGGATCGGCGCAGCCCAGAGGATATGCGGCTTTCGAAGGATCGTCGAGCGCATAACTGCGCAGGATGCCCACGGCCGGACCCACGTTGTTCAGACTGAAGCCGTTCTTGAACGTCGCGCTGACATTCGCAAGGGTGTCGGCCTGATGCACTTTACCGGAGCGGTCCATGAAACGGTCGCCGTACACAAAGAATGAGTAATTTTTCATCGAGCGACTGCTACCGTTGAAGTTCAGAAACCCGGAAGGTCCCCGCTCGTCCGAGGCGTTGGTAAACCCGTCGATAGGATTGTAGTTCGGGCTGATATCCTGATAGCCGAAGAGCGTTTCGTAATTGGGCTTGTGAACGTCCACGAAACCGTTCAAGTAGCGGGCAAAGCCCGGCGCGGGCACCCACGACCCCGTCTCAACCGCACCGTCGAGCGCGGCTACGAGCCCGGTTTTCAGATTGCGTATCGCAACGCCGGCTTCGTTCGTGCTGTCGTTGCCCGCTAGGCTGTGATGGGCGACCACGCCGTCGGCCCAGTAGAGAAAGGTTCGCGATGGCTCGGCGTGTTTGTACCCATAGGCCATGTCGTCGAACTCGTTGCCCGTTGTTTGATCGTATCCGCGAAAGTTGAGCGCGCCGAAGGATTGTTTGCCGAACGTACCCTCGATTTTTTCACCGCGATCGAACGGCCCGATGCCCGGCGAATAGAAAACCAGATTCGGGGCGCTAATTACCGATACGCTCGCCGAGTTGGCGTTGATAAAATTTGCGCCCTGCGAGAAAAACGGACGGTACTCTTGCAGGCCACGGCGGAACTCTTGCGGCGCAATCGTCTGCTGGTCGATTTCGACGTTGGAGAAATCCGGGTTTGCGGTGCCGACGAAATTTATCGTGTTCGTGATCGGGACCGTCAGGTCGATCCCTTCGTTTCGAACTTGTTCGGGAAGAAATGCGCCGTTCGATTGCGCGAAGAGTTTACGGTCGCTACCGCTACTCGACAAACCGTAAATTTCGGCGCGCGGCCGCGGGCGCGCAGCGCTCGTTGTGCCGGTAAATTTGAGATTGGTCAGCGTCGGCCAATAACGCGCGTCCTGGAAGAACGGCCAGCCGTTACCGTCGGCCATCAGGCCGTCGTACGCCCACGAGTAATGCTCGCCGACGGCCGCGATGTTTCGAATGAAGTTGATGCGCCATGCATGACTGCCGCCGCTCACGCGCAGGGCCTTGAGCGGAATGATCATCACGGCGTTCCAGGTATTCCCTTGGATTTTCGCTGCGGCTTGCCAGTCCGGTTTGTACCGGGCGTTTTCGCTGGCTTGCTGGTAGCGCACGCCACGCGGCGAGGTCTCGAAATAGTAGACTTGACTGCCGTTCCCGCCCGGGTCGATCCCGATGCCCACGAGGTCGTCGATGCCGAAGCCGACGTCGTTGGCGCTCTGGGTGGCGGTGACCGGCGTGGTTCCTTGCTCGACATGAAACCCGACGTAGAGGTTGGTGTTGTCATAAAGAAGGTCGACGGTCGTTGGAAAGACGGCGGCCGCGCGGGTCGTCAAGTTTTGATAGCCCGTGGGCGAGGGAATGGCTCCGGTGGCCCACAGCGGGTCCGCCAGCGTCGGATCCAGCGGCAATGGGTGCGCGACGGGGACGGCGGCGAAGCTCTGCCCGGCAACGACGGCCGCGCTTGCCGGAAAAACCATGAGGGCCGTGAAGAGGAGCGTCCCGGCAAGTCCTAGCAGTCGCTGCATTAAAATGAAACACTTTCTATGCTCATGGCGGTACTAACATTACAGAACAGCTCGGGCCTTGTCATCAAAAAAGGGTCAAATATGGAACAACCGGCCGTTGAACGTTCCTTGATTTTCGCACTCGGTCCGTATCTTTTGGACGCGCAGCGATTGCTCCTTATGCACGAAGGGCAGCCGCTCGCGCTTGGACCCAAAGTGGTGGAAACGCTGCTCGCCCTTGTCGAGCGTGCGGGCGAGGTGATGACGAAAGGCGCGCTCCTGGACCGCATTTGGCCCGAAGGCTACGTCGAGGAAGCCAACCTCGCGCAAAATATTTACGTTTTACGAAAAATTCTTGCGTTACACTGGAACGAAAAGCCGATCGAAACGATTCCTCGGCGCGGTTACCGTTTCGTAGCGCAGGTACGCGCCGCCGATGCGATTCCGGTGCCGGCGCTCAAAGCCGTCCAAGAACCCAAGGCCGTAAAGCCGCGCTTGCACTGGGCGGCATTCGCGATAGCTGCGGCTCTTCTCGTCGGCATCACCTCCTTCACGACGCGAACGACCGCAACGACCGCGCACGCCCGTGCTCTAAGCGCGCAAGGCGCGCAATCGTATGCGCTCGGGCGGTATTACTGGAACTTGCGCACGCCGCGCAGTTTGGCAAAGAGCATTCCCTATTTCGAAGCGGTTACACGTAGCGATCCGAACGATGCGGTTGGATATGCCGCCCTTGCCGACGCCTACATCATTACCGCGGAACGCTGCCGTGAAATGCACGGTTGCAAACCGATTGTACGCGCGCACGCGTACGCGCGCCGCGCGCTCGCAATCGATCCCAATTCCGCCGAAGCACATACCGCGCATGCGATGATCCTCGATCAATACGATAACCGCGGTTTGGCCGCCGAAGCGGAATTTCGTAAAGCCATCGAAATCGCGCCCAACTACGCACTCGCGCACCAGTGGTACGGTACGACGCTTATGACCCGCGGAAACTTACGGCAGGCGCGTAAGCAACTCGAAACCGCGATCGCTCTGGAACCCGTAGCGACTGCAACCAACGCGTGGCTCGGAACGGAAGCCTATTTCGATCACCGGTATGCGGCGTCGGTAACGTACAACCGCCTCGCGCTGGATCTCAATCCGGACCGCGAGGATGCCTTACTGCTCCTTGGACTCTCGCAAGAGCAGCTCGGCGACTACGGCGCAGCCTTAAAATCGTTTACAGCCTTCGGTAGCGCTTGCAAGTGCCGGGCCGAATCGACGCTCTTGATTGCTGCAGTGTATGCCCGCATGGGGCATCGCAGCGAAGCGATGGCCGCGGTAAGCGATGCAATTGCGCGCGCGCGCGACTTGCCGATGGACGAGGTGGCGATCGCATTTATCGCACTTGGCGACCGCACGCGAGCGCTGTCCTACATGCGGCGCGTCCGTTTTAAGAACCACTCCGAACGCCTTTTCCTCGCGCTCGATCCGCGGTTGGATCCCGTGCGCCGCGATGCACGGTTCCGCTTGTGGACGAACGCAGTATGACGGAGCCGCGGCTCCCGGCAATCGAACCCGAACGGGCGGATCCGCAAGCGCGCGACGTACTCGATGCATTTTATGCGGCGCGCGGCAACTATCCCAACATGTTCCGCACGCTTGCCGTGCGGCCGGAAATCATGCGCACCGCCGCCGAGCACATGAAAGCGGTGACGGAGGGTGGGACGGTTCCGAAGCGCACCAAGGAGTTGTGCATCGTTCTCACTTCGTCGCTCAACGATTGCAATTATTGAATGACGTCGCATGGTGCCTTGTTAAGGCGCCTCGGAGTGGAGCAAGAACTGCTCGACGAACTTTGGAATTACGCGGCGAGCAGTCGCTTTACCGAGGCTGAGCGCGCGGCGCTGGCTGCGGCGGTCGCGATTACCCGCGAACCGCGCGGTTTGCCCGAATCCGTCTGGCAAGATTTGCGCAAACACTATGACGACGGAGAAATCGTCGAGATCGTCTGTTCGATCGGCCTGTTTAACTATTTCAACCGTTTCAACAACGCATTGTGCATCGAACTCACGAAGTAACGCCGGTCCCTCGCTCGCTTGATTAAGTGGGGTTTGTGCGCGGGAACAAGTCACGAATGATTCTCGCGCGCTGGGCCGGCCTTTTTAAAGAAACGTATCACCAGTGGAGCAGCCACAAATCCGCGCGCCTAGCGGCTGCGCTCGCATATTACACGGTGTTTTCGCTTGCGCCGCTGCTATTGATCGTCATTGCGATCGCGGGATTGTTCTTTGGCCAGCAGGCGGCCCACGGGCAAATTACGGCCCACCTGCAAAGCGTCATCGGCCACAAATCGGCCGCACAGATCGATACCATGGTTGCGGCCGCAGGCTCGCATAAGAGCGGTATCATCGCAACGGTTGCCGGCGTCCTGATGCTGATCCTCGGCGCGTGCGGCTTGGTGCTGCAGTTACAAGATGCGCTCAATACGGTCTGG
>JALZBM010000020.1 GCA_030947385.1 Vulcanimicrobiota bacterium | reverse complement strand
GGGACCACGCCCTCACCGCCGCACAACCAAACCCTAGGTAATCGCGATCTTATTCCTCAAAACGCCGATGTTCTGAATCTCAATCTCAACCAAATCGTCGTGAGAGAAAAACTCAGGCGGATTGCGCGCAAAGCCGACACCCTCCGGCGTACCAGTGGCAATGATGTCGCCGGCCTCAAGCGTCATGCCGCGCGAGAGCGCAGCGATAATCCGCGCAACCGGAAAGATCATCGACGACGTCGAGGCGGATTGCTTGACAACCCCGTTCAAGCGCAGTTCGATATGCAGATGTTGCGGGTCGCCGACTTCGTCGGGCGTGACGATCCACGGTCCGATGGGACAACTTTCATCTAAGCTCTTGCCCTTGAACCACTGCAAGTGCGCGCGTTGCAAATCTCGCGCTGTGATATCGTTGACGATGGTGTAACCGAAAACGTGTTCGAGCGCGCGTGCTTCGTCGATGTCGCGGCCTTGCGTGCCGATGACCACGGCGAGTTCGCCTTCCCAATCGTATTCTTTGGACACGCGCGAGTCGAAATGCAAGGTTGCATCTGGATCCGCAACGGCCGTCGGCGCCTTGGTGAAAAACGTCGGCACGTCGGGCAATTTGAGTTCTTTGCCTGCTGCGCGCGCGCCCTCTTTGGCATGTTCGAGATAGTTGCGCCCGACGCAGAAGATATTTTTTAGCGGTGTGAGCGGCGCGCACAGCGTAACGTCCGCGAGTGCGTGGTCGTCGTTTTTACTGGCGGCATAGATGGCGAGCAAACTCGCCTGTTCGGGATCGAAGCCGGCGCATTCGGTCAGCGATTCGCAATCGAGCGAAACGACGCGCTCGCCTTCGATAAAGCCGGGCCGTCGCACGCCCGAAGGGTCGATGTAGGTGACGAATTTCAACTGCGAGGTTGCTTCGTGAGATGCCAGCTCTCGCAGTAGATGCAGCGATAGCTAAAAAGGACGTCCGCCATGCCGTTCATTGCGGCAACGGCACGGGCATGTTCCTCTGTTTCGTAGGCATCTTTGGACGTGCAACTGCGTTCGATGTCGCGATTCTGCGCGTCGTCGGTGTCTCCGCGGTTGCGCAGCCACCAGTCCATGCGTGTTTACTTCGGTTTTTTGGTTGCTTTGGGCTTCGGTCGCGCGAGAATCTTATCCATGCCCGGTAAGGCCAAATGGCGTTCGCGGTTTTTCCGGTCCAGATCCATCAGCTGATTGGCGGCGCCTTGCTCGTCGCCCCAATCGCCACCCGCCGAGAGCAGCTGGATGCCCCGATGCACGAGTTTGGTTTTGGGGTCGTAATCGTAGGCGACTTTATAGAGACCGACGGTGGCCGAACCGTCCGGATGACGGATGAACATTTGAAGAACGTTGCCGTAGGTCTGCGCATTGAAGGATGGCACCTTACATTGCTTGCCGCTCTTGACGCGCACGATCTGACCCATATGATTGACCTGCACCTTGAATTCCGTATGCAACGGCGTGGAAGGCAGAATGGGTGCGGGCAGCGGCCGCGGACGCGGAGTCGCGTGCATGAAAAAAACGGAAAGGAGCGCGAGCGCGGTCAAGCGCAGGATCGAAGTCTTCATAGTCCCTTTTTAATTGCGAGAGATGGCCGCGAACGCTCGGCCGCAGGACGCGCACGCCACGATAATCTGGAAAACGGCGGGTTGGGCGCGCGGCGAGGTAGGGGCGTCCGGTTGTTCATGGCTGCCGCAGTAACGGCAACGCGTAGAGGTGGAGTTCCCCCCGGGGGTTTGCTCGTCCACAATCAGTCCGTCTTAAGCGAGGGAGCGAAAGCGACCTCCCCGAACCCGGAGGCGCTATGCTCCGGCCCGCGGTGGCGCTGTTGTGCCTGTCGATCGTTCTTGGCGCGGCTTGCGCGCAGGCTGCTCGGCCTCTTCCTGATTTGCATAAGTGGGACTCGTACTTTGCCCTTTTTGCGCGCGATTCAAGCGTTCCGTGGAAACAAACCACGGTCCGGCTCGACACTTACTCGGGAGCGCGGGTGGATCTTGCCGTGTACCAGGCCGATCCGGCCGATGTGATCGTGGCGGGCAGCGCCGGCCGCCCGCGAGTCCTGGACACGCGCGACCGGCATGCAATCGCGCGTTGGACCTTTACGCCTGCCGGCGGATACCGGTTCGCTACGAATCAAGTCGAGGTGCCGCTCGGCAACCGCGAGGGTTTCTTCGTCGTCGAAGCCCGCCGCGCGAACGTTGCCGAGCAGGTGTGGGTCAATCGCACGCGCATCGGAATCGTCGGCAAGGCCTCCGCGGGGGCGCTGCTGCTATACGGAGCGGATCTGGGCACGGGTAAAGCGATCTCCCACATGCGCGTGCTATTTCTTGCCGGTAAACGATTCGAGACGCGCTTCACGGACGGCTACGGAGTCGTTCGCTGGAGTGGACCGCGACGTCCGGTTTTTGCCCTCGCTCAATTCGCAAAGAGCGAAGCGTTTCTTTCGCTGCTTCCGCAAGCGCCGCTCACGAACGCGGTTGCGGGCGTAATGGTGGACTCGGCCGGCGTGCACGCGGGCGATACGATGCGCGTGGTCGGGTTTGCGCGTAAGCGCAGCGGAAATGTTTTTAAGCCGGAAACCGGCAGCGCCGCCGTCAGTCTGCGCCTGCGAGGCAAAGTAATCGCCGAAAAACATGTCGCGCTCGATGCGGCGGGATCGTTCGTCGCCGAAATGCAAGTACCGGCCGGCAGCCGGTCCGGCGATTACACCGTGTTGATGAATGCTGGCGGCGCGGGTGCGGGAACGCAATTGCATGTCGACGCGGATGCAAATGGCCTCGTTCTCGCGGTCGTCGCGGCGTGTGGCGAGCGCTGCACGCCCAACGACGACGTGCCCCTAGAGGTGCGCGCGATGCGCGCGGGCTTGCCGGTTGCAAACGCGCGCGTCGCAGTGGAAGCGGTTCGCTCGCCGCATGCGGGCGACTTGCGGGGGCCGCAGTGGGGAATTTCGAAAGTCTTTTCGCAAGTCGTTACGACGGGCGCCGATGGGATCGCGCGTGCGTCCATCGCAAGACCGACCGATGGCCTTTCGTCCACGTACGGTATCGACGTTTCCTCGGGCGGCGCGACCGCAGCGACGCGGGTTACGGTTGCGACGGCGCCGGTTGCGTTGAACCTCGTCTTGGACCACGCGGAACAGTCGCTCGGTAACGCGTTGCCGTTCGATGTCTACGCAACCAACCTCTCCGACGGCCGGCCCGCGCCGCGCGTTACCGTGCGCGTGCAACTCATGCACGGCTCGTCCGTTGCCGAGCAGATCGTTAAGCTCGACGCAAACGGTCACGCGCACGGCGCCTTCTCGAATGCAGAACTCGGTTCCAACCTCGTCCTCGCGCGCGCGACCGTCAATGGTGCAGATGCGCTCGATGCCCAAGAGGTGCGCGTGGTGCCGCATGCCGCGAACGATTCAACCGGGGGTTCGAGTAGCGACGTAGGCGTGTCGCTCGACCGCAGCACGTATCATCCGCGCGACCGGATTACCGTGCGCGCGTCGTGTGAAGGTGCCAGCGGCGATGCGCTCTTGACCTATGAAACGCCGTTGCAAATCGACAGCGTCGTTCGCACGGTGACGGCAGGCGGAGCCGGTGCGATGTTTGTGGCCGCGAACGCGCCCGGCGCAGTTGTTGTCGGCGCGGCGTTCGTACGCAACGGCGCACTGCACTGGAATACCGTCCCGGCCGGCCTCTCGGGACCGGGACGCGCCGGACGTGTGTCCGTCTCGCTCGAGGGAAGCGACTTTGCAGCGGGTTCCGTCGCGCATCTGAAAATAGATGAAGGCAACGGTGCGGACAGAACGATGATCGTCCGAATGACTGCCGGTATTCCCAGCGGTTCGGCTCGTTTTGACGGCGCGCCGGAGCTGCTCTCGATTGGACAAGCAAGCTCGCAGGCGACGGCGCTCGCGAGTGCCGATTGGCACGCGTGGGTCGATGCGACACCCGCCCGCGCGTCTGTTTTAGCCTTCGATCGCAACGACGCATCGGTGCCGGGCGATCTGTCACTCGCGCAGGCTGACACGCGCGATGTGTACTGGCACGTGACGCGCGGCGGTCAACGTGACCTTGCCATTCCCATGCCGCAAAAGGCCGGTACGTATACGGTATCGGTGCTCGAATTCGGCGATGACGGACACGTCGCGGCCGACTCGTCCGCGATAAACGTGCGGTAAATGGCAAAGCCCAAAGCGGAATCCGCGCGGCTCATGCTGCTCGATACGTACGGTCTGGTTTACCGCGCGTACTTCGCGCTGCCGACGCTGACGACGACCAAAGGGCTGCCGATTCATGCCGCCTACGGCTTCACGATGATGCTCAATAAACTCATCGCCGACGAAAAACCCTCGCACGTCATCGCATGCTTTGATAAGGGAATGGCCGCGGCACGGGTGGCGATGTTTGCCGCTTACAAGGCCAACCGCACGACGATGCCGGACGATTTGCGCGGCCAATTCGCGCTGGTTCGTCAAGTCCTCGATGTTTTTAACATTCCGATCATGGAACTCGCGGGGCAAGAGGCCGACGACGTTATCGCAACGCTCGCTCGGCGCGCGGAAGCGGCGCAACAACATGCCGTCGTCGTCACCGGGGACCTCGATCTGTTGCAAATCGTCGACGAGCGCACAACGGTTCTCGTCACGCGCCGTGGTATTACGGAACTCGGGCGTTATGACGTCGCCGCGGTTCGTGACCGTTTCGACTTGGATCCTTCGCAACTTCCCGATTACCGCGGACTCAAAGGGGATCCCTCGGACAACTTGCCCGGCATTCCGGGCGTCGGCGAGAAAACGGCGATTCGGCTGATTCGCGCGGCGGGATCGCTTGACGACCTGCTCGCCAATCCCAGACTCGCCGGCTCTCCGAAACTCGAAAAGTTGATTGAAGAATACGGGGCTCAGGCGCGAACGTGCCGCGACGTCTCCGTCGTGCGTGCCGATCTCGACTTGGAGATCGATTGGGAACACAGCCGGTTTGCCGCGCCCGATCATGCGGCACTCTATCCGCTCTACCGGGATCTCGAATTCAAAACGCTGCTGGCCAAACTCGACGTTCCCGTCGATATGCCGTTGTTTGCAAACGACAACACGCTGAGCGGAAACTGGCGTTCGTACGTTGCCGTGGTCGACCCGCCCGACCACGTGCGCCTGGCAAGCGAAATTCGCGCGCTCCAAAAAAGTGCCCAGCTCGCGATCGCCCTGCGCGGGGGCGGCGAAATCGGACTCTCCGGTGCGCCCGGGAGCGCAATCGGTTTTCTGTTGACGGCTTTGGATCACGAGCCGGTACGATCTGCGTTCGACGAACTGTTGCGCGGGTCGCAGCAGCTTACCGGTTACGACAGCAAAGGTATCGCAACGGAACTGGACCGGCGCGGTTTTACGGTTCGTCCCTTCACCGACGACCCCATGATCGGCGCGCACCTGCTCAATCCGTCGCGGACGTTTTCGAATATCGTCGATGCCGGATCGGAATTCTTAGACCGGCTCGTACCGGAAGACGTCAGCGCGTACGCTGACGCCGCACTGCAACTCGTTACCGTCTTGCGCGACCGCCTCGCCGAACGCGAGCAAATCAAACTGTACGAAGACATCGAGGTTCCGCTGGCGTTCATCTTAGCGAAGATGGAACGGCGCGGTATCGGCGTCGACCCGCGCGAACTGACCGTCCTCTCCAAAGAGATCGACGAAGCGATCGCGCGATTGCAGAAAACGATTTATGATTACTCCGGCGAGGAATTCAACATCGGATCGCCTCAGCAACTGGGCAAGGTGCTCTTTGAGAAATTGCAGATTCCGAGCGGCAAGAAAAATAAGACCGGCTGGGGTACGGGCGTCGAAGTGCTTCAAAGTTTGGCAAAGGATTACCCGATTTGCGCAAAGGTGCTCGAGTATCGCGAAGTCACCAAACTCAAGAACACGTATATCGACGTCATCCCGAAATTGATGGATGCGGACGGGCGTCTGCGCACCATCTTCAATCAAACGGCGACGGCAACGGGTCGCCTGTCGTCGACGAATCCAAACTTGCAAAACATTCCGGTGCGCGGCGAACTGGGACGGCGCGTTCGCAAGGCGTTTGTGGCACCGAAGAACGACCGGGTGTTACTCGCCGCCGATTACAGTCAAATCGAATTGCGGTTGATGGCGCACCTCTCGGGCGACGAGGCGATGCGTCAAGCGTTCTTAGAGCGGCAAGACATTCACGACTTCACGGCGCGGCAAATATTCAGCGTACCGGCCGGGGCGTCGGCGGACGGCAATCAACGCCGCATGGCTAAGGCAGTCAACTTCGGCCTGCTGTACGGCATGTCGGACTTCGGACTCGCCCAACGCCTGGAAATCGGACGCGCCGAAGCCAAAGAGATGAGTGCGGCCTACTTCGCGCGCTTTCCGAGCGTGCACGCTTACATCGACGAAGTGATCGAGCGCGCACGTACCGATGGATACGTAAGCACGATTCTGGGACGGCGACGCTACATGCCGGCATTGCGTTCGAGCAACTACATGCTGCGCGCCGCCGCCGAGCGCGAAGCGACGAACGCGCCGCTTCAAGGCTCGGCTGCGGACCTCATGAAACTCGCGATGGTGCGCATCGATGGTGCGCTCGCGCAAAGCGGGCACGACGCGCAGATGCTCTTGCAAATCCACGACGAACTCATTATGGAAGTAGCGCGCCGGGATCTTTCCGCGGTGGCGCGGCTGGTGCGCGCGAATATGGAAACCGCACTCGAGTTGAGCGTGCCCGTCGAAGTTACCATCAAGACGGGAGCCAATTGGTACGAAGTAGAGAGCTACGAAGATGAGTAGTTTCCTCGCGCTCACCTTCGCCCTAGCCGCGCTCACTCACGCGCCGGCCCCGCATTTCGCACAAATGGCGCTGCATGCGCCTAGGGCCAAGTTGGCCGTCGAGATCGCCGACACGGAGCGCAAGCGCGAATACGGTTTGATGAACCGCACGCTGCTGCCCCCGCGCCACGGAATGGTTTTCGTCTTTTCGCAAGACGGCGTCGCGAATTTTTGGATGAAGAACACGCTCATCGCACTCGACATGGTGTTTATTTCGGGCGAGGGACGTGTGCGCTCTGTCGCGCAAGCGGTTCCGGCATCGACCGCACAAACCCCGGATAGCAAAGTCGCCCGCCGGTCCGGATTCGCAAAATACGTGTTGGAATTGCCGGCCCGCGAAGCCCGAACGGACGGACTCGTGCCGGGAGCGCTCGTGCCCGAACTCCGTCCCTAGACGCCATGCGCATCGTGCTTCTCGCGGCCGCAGCGTTCATCTGCACGTATGCCGTTTTGGATTTAAACAAGTTACACTCGTTGTACTATTTTATCGATAGCGGCATTTTTTTGCAGTCGCTCGCACACTTCGCGCACGACGGAAGCGCGTTTAATTGGGCGGAAATGCGTTCGCATTGGCTGGTACACGATTCTTGGTTTTTGATCGTACTTGCGCCGTTCGTGCGGGCATATCCCTATCAGGAAACGCTCGTCGCCGCCCAGTTGTTGCTCATCGGCGGCTCTTCTATCGTGCTCTATTCGTTTGCACGTACGATCGGCGTCGGGAAGACGCCCGCGACGCTGCTCTGCCTCGCGTATTTGATAAGCCCGTCGGTGCAAGGTTTTGCCTACAACGATTTCTCCGAGTCGCATTTCGAACCGGCATTGATTTTCGCGCTGGCCATCGCCGTTTACAAGCGTTCGTGGGTTTGGACGCTCGTCTTCACCCAAGCCTTGCTCGGCATCAAGGAAGACATCGGTTTGTTTTTGCTGTGGTTTGGAATCGTGGGCGCGATTTGGTACGACCGCCGGTTGGGTATGGCCGTCGCATCGCTTGCGGCGGTAAATGCGATTGCGTACCAAGTCCTCGTCGCAATGCACGGATCGCATCCCTCGATGCCCGCGTACAGTTTGCGAATTCTCCATCCTCCGCAAGACATCGCGTTTCTGATCGAAATGCTGGTGCCGTTTGCATTTGCACCGCTCTGGTTGCGATGGCGTGTGCTTGTTGCATTGCCGCTTCTGGCAGAGTTGTTTTTGCCGAGCACGGACGGTTTTCTCGCGCGCGCCGGCGTGCATTACACGGAAGCGCTGGTGAGTCTTATTGCCATCGGTAGCGCCTTCGTCATGCGCGAGCGGCCCGTTTTCGCCCGGTACGCGTTGCCGCTCTCGGCCGTGATGGCCCTGCTCTTTAACACGACGGTGCTGCATTTCGGCCGTCATCCGTACGTTACGCAAGACCGCGAATATGCGCGCCTGCGCGCGCTGGTTTTACCGCAGGCGCCGGCTGCGTTTGAATTTGAGGACCAGGGCTCGTGGGCCGTAGCCGCCGGCGACCTCAATGCGAAGGTCAATGACGCCTTCACGCGCCCGCTCCGGCGCGAGAAGCCCGTTTGGAATACGAAGTAGATGCCCGAACTCCCCGAGGTCGAGACCATCGCGCGCGGCCTTGCCAATTCGATTCTCGGGCGCACCATTTCGGCCGTTCGCGTGACCCTGAAAAAGATTGCAACCGCCCCGCCCCGCGTGAATTTCGCCCGGGTTCTGGTCGGCCAGCGAATCGAGCGGATCGGCCGGCGGGGCAAGTATGTGGTGATGGCGCTCTCGTCGGGGCAACTTTTGGTTACAAGTTTACGAATGACCGGTAAGCTGATCGTCCAGCGCGATCAGGCGGGGAAGCCGCACCCGTATACCCATGTGGCGCTTGACTTTTCTGACGGTTCGCGTCTGTGTTTCTCGGAGGTCCGGCAGTTCGGCAGAATGCGCTTGGTCGCTCCCGGTGAGCCTTGGGATGCCGCCTTAGGCCTCGAGCCCCTCTCGCTAGACTTTACACCGGAGGCGTTTATCGGTATGCTTTCCGGGCGGCGAACGTCGATCAAGGTATTCCTCCTGGATCAACGGCGCATCGCGGGCGTGGGAAACATCTACGCATGCGAGGCGCTTTGGGCAGCCCGGATTCGTCCGGACCGTCCGGCACAGACGCTCTCCACACCAGCGATTCGCCGATTGCATCGCGCGCTGGTCGATGTGCTCGAACGGGCAATCGAGATGCGGGGCACGAGCGTGGACGACTACGTGGATGCCGACGGCCTGCGCGGCGGCTTTCAAAACAAGCTGTCCGTGTACGGGCGCGAGGGCGAACCCTGTTTACGCTGCGGCACCAAGATCGTGCGAACGGTTCTTGGCCAGCGGGGCACCTGGTGGTGCCGCAAATGCCAACGTTAGTGCTTTTACTCACTTTAACCGTAATAATAAAATATTTATAAGGATGGACTAAACAAATCTCGACAACTGATATCGCTCCCGTGCAAGAAGAGGAAGAAGATCAACTCGCACTCGAGCAACGCCTCTACGAAGAATCGCTCAAAGTCCTGGATGAAGGACAAGTCTTAAACGGCCTCATCGTCGCGAAATATCAAGACGAATTGCTCGTCGACATCGGCGGAAAATCCGAGGGCATCTTACCGTTCCGCGAGCTTTCGCTTGCGATCGAGCCCAAGCTGCTCAACGTCGGCGACACGCTCGAAGTCATGATTCACCGCATCGACGATCAGGACGGATCGCTCTTTCTCTCCGAACGTCGCGCGCGCGCGCTCAAGACGTGGGAGAAAGTCATCGAAGCCCACGACAACGACGAAGTCATCGAAGCCACGGTCACGCAAGTCGTCAAGGGCGGCGTTCTCGTCGACCTCGGCATGCGCGGATTCGTTCCCGCATCGCAGATCCGCCGCCAACCGGTTGGCAATCTCGACGAACTTATCGGCAAAAAACTTCGTCTCAAAGTCATCGATCTGGATCACAAGCGCCACCGCGTCGTGCTTTCGCAGCGCCAAGTTCTCGAAGAAGAACTCAACGCCAAGAAGCAAGAGTTGCTCGGAACCCTTGAAGTGGGACAGATTCGCGAAGGCGTCGTGGTTCGATTGGCGGAGTTCGGCGCATTCGTCGACCTCGGCGGTATCGACGGTCTCATCCACAACAGCGAGTTGAGCTACGCGCGGATCAAACATCCAAGCGAAGTCGTAAAGATTGGCGACACGGTCTCCGTCGAGATCATGAAGTTCGATCCCGAAGCGCGCAAGGTGAGTCTCTCACTCAAGCACGCGTTGCCCGATCCGTGGGATCAGCATTCGGACAAACTGTTCGAAGGCAATAAGCTCACTGCGCAGATCGTCAAAGTTACGCCGAATTATCTCCTCGTCGAGATCGTTCCGGGCGTGCTTGCGATGGTGCCGAAGGGTGAGTTCGATCCGAACGCTCAGTACAGCCCGGGACAAGAAGTGGAAGTTACGCTGTTGACGATCAACAACGCGACGCGCCGCATCACGGCCTCGATTCAGCATGTCGCCGACGTACCGCTGGAAGAAGTCGAGAAGTACGTTCTGCCGGAAGATGCTCCCGCGCTCGGCGTCGTTGCCGATTCCGTGCCCACACCGCAACCCGCAGAAGAGCCCGCTTCAACGGAGTAACCACTGCTGTCGCGGGACGCTGACCGTGTGTCACCCTGAGCCTGTCGAAGGGCGCTGCGAGAACGTGTTTTCTGCGGCCGCGCTTCGACAAGCTCAGCGTGGCACTGCCGCTCGCGGTGACACCAAACCATGTGTCACCCTGAGCTTCTCGAAGGCGCTGCAAACAAGTGTCGCGCCGAGCTTGGCGAAGCGTACCGGGTATGAAGACGAGGGTAGGCCTAACCGGCGGCATCGGTTCCGGAAAAAGCGAGGTCGCGCGCATCCTCGAATCGCTCGGCGCCTTCATCATCGACACGGATTTCTTAGCCCGCGAGGCCGTCGCACCCAACAGCGACGGTCTGCGCGCGATCGCTCAGGCCTGGCCCGGGGTGGTGCGCAACGGCGGTTTAGATCGCGGTGCGCTCGGCGAAATCATCTTTACCGATCCGGCCGCCCGCGAACGCTTGAACGCGATCGTTCATCCGTTCGTGCGCCAGCTTGCAGCCGAAAAGGAACGCCATGCAAAAGACGATCAAATCGTCGTACATATGGTGCCGCTTCTTTTTGAAACCGGCTATGCCGACGCGTGCGATGCTAGTATCGTGGTGGTCTCGCCGGACGATCAGCGCATCGCGCGCGTCGTAAGACGCGATAGGCTTACGCAAGAACAAGTGCGCGCGCGTATGGCGGCGCAAATACATCCTGACGACGCGCGAGCGCGGGCTACCTACGCCATCGAGAACGATGGCGATCTCGCGCACCTGCGCGACCGCACGAAAGCGGTGTTCGAAAAACTGCGCTAGCGGCTAAGCGGCGGGCGGCGTTTCCAGCCGCCGACGCTCGCTCCAACGATGGCGAGGCCCGGTGCAAGCGACAGTTCGCTAGGGTGCGGGCGTTTTCCGCGGTGCCGCAAGCGGCAGGTGAGCGGGGGTGTTTCCGGGCGCCGGCGTGGGTTCGACGTTGTCGAAGGCACGCGCCCAGCGGTCGATGCTCAGAAGTGATTCGCCGGATGCTTTGGTGAGGAATCCGCGTACGACGAACGTTCCACCCGGCGCCTGCATCGCGATGCGTCTTGAAAGTCGGACCGCCCCGGAGGGATCGACGAGGTCCAATGCCGTGTCCTCGGGATGCAGCGTGCCGGCAATCGTCACCTCCGCGTTGGGCGGGAGTTTTGCGAGCGCGGCAATCGGTAACGGCAGCGCGAAACGGAGCGGCACATCTGCCCGGGGATGGTAGCGTTCGTCGCCCAGATAAATGGTTGCGCGGTAATCGCCGGCACCCAAACTGCGCGCGGCGGCAAGGCCGTCCCAAACGTAGGTCCCCAGAAGAGTCCGGCCCGGAGCGAACGTGTACGGATGGCGCACCTGCGCGCAAACGTGTCCGTTACTCCACCGCCACACGTCTTGTCGGCCCTTCGTTACCGCAATGTCGTACAATGCCGCGGTTGGAAACTCGGCCACGACCGGACGTGCGCTGCTGTTGATGACGCTAATGACAAACGACACGGGATCGAGTAAATCGAGCGATGCGCGCTGCACGTCGACGCGCACGGCAAGCGGCCCGCTCGCGCCAAGCAGCGCGAACCAGGCAAGGCAAACAAACACTATTCTCATCATCGTCCGTTCCGTAAAACGCGGCCGGGCCTCGCGTCCGTAAACTCGCCCGCGGAAATAACTGCACGACCGTTCACAAAAACGTGACCGATTCCAAGCGGTAACGCAAACGGCCGTTCGTATGTTGCGGTATCGCAGATTGCGGATTCATCAAAGACGACCAAATCGGCAAAGTGCCCCGGTTCGATCAACCCGCGCCCCGTGAGTCCAAACGCGCGCGCCGGAGTGGACGTCATGCGCTTAACGGCCGCTTCCGTGTCCAGCGTTCCGCGTCCACGCACGAACCGTCCGAAGATGCGCGGGAACGTTCCAAACGTGCGCGGATGCGGAACGCCGCGTGCCGTTGGGCCGGTCAGCGCGCGCGCCGACGCATCGCTTCCCACGCACATAAAATCCGCCGACAAAACCGTTGCGACGTCATCCTCCGACATCGTGAAGAACGCCGCCTCGACGTCGAGTTCTTCTTCTTGAAGCAGACGAATTGCCGCGGCCGGCGCGCCGATTCCCCACCGCTGCGCAATTTCGTCCATCCGCATTCCCGCGAGCCCCTCGTTGCGCTGCGAACCGGCCGATGTAATGAGAATGTCGTGCCAATCGCTCGTCGATCGCAGCGAGAGATTGAGCGCGATGGCCGTGGCGGTCTTGGGATCGCGCAAACGTTGCAGCGTTGCTTGGGTGCCGCCATACCGGACGTCGTCGGGAAGGATCGTCGCGAGTTCCGTCCAGCTTGCAACGTACGGGTAGACGTCGGCATGGACGCGCATTCCGCGCGAACGGGCGCGATCGATCATCTCGAGCGAGCGGTGCACTTTGCCCCAATTTTTCTTCCCTTGGGCTTTATGATGCGAACACTGCACGCTCACGTCCGCACCGGCGCCGACCGTTAGCGCTTCTTCGATCGCTTCCAAAAGTGTATCGCCTTCGTTGCGGACGTGCGATGCATACATGGGTGCGCCGCTCTCGCGCGCGGCGACCGACATCGCGATAAGCTCCGTCTCGTCGGCATACTGCGACGGCGGATAAATCAAACCGCTCGAAACGCCGAGCGCGCCTTGCTCGCACGCACCCCGCACCAGGCGCGCTTGCGCGTCTATTTCATCTGATTCTAACCTTCTTTCGCTCTCACCGGCGATTAACGAGCGGGTGGTCCCGAGGCCGACCAGCGAAGCTACGTTCAATGCTACACCGTTTTGTTCGACCGAAGAAAAGAATTCATCGAACGAGCGCCAATCGACCTCAAGACCGTACTGCCGGGCGCAATGTTGCATTTTGCGCAACGCGATAGCCTCAAGCGGCGCTGCGGACATGCCGCAGTTACCGCCGATTTCCGTCGTCACACCTTGCGCGATCTTTCCGTCGCATCGCGGCAGCGCCAACCAGAGTTCGTCGCTGTGTGAATGCACGTCAATGAAACCCGGGCAAAGGATTTGACCGCTACAATCGATGCGAACGTGTGCGTCACGCTGGTGCAAGTCGCCGACGAGCGCGATGCGATCGGCTGCAAGGCCGACATCGGTGACGTATCTTGCACGGCCGCTTCCGTCAATAATCGAGGCATTTTGCAGGATCGTCGAAAGCAAAACCGGGCTCCCCTCCTGTTTAACAAGCTAGCGAGTGGGTAATTAGGGTTCAGCACGATAAACACATCGAGGTAGCATTCAAAATGGCAACTCAAGATCAAACGCCAGCCCAAAACGGCGGAGGCATGACGGTTCGGGAAGCAGGCAAGCGGGGCGGCGACCGCGTGAAGGCCAAATACGGTTCGGAATTTTACGAGGCCATCGGCCGTAAGGGCGGAGAAGCGACAAAAGAGAAGTACGGCCCGTCGTTTTACGAAGAAATCGGCCAAAAGGGCGGACAGAAACTCAAACGTAAGTCCTAAATTACTAACGACCCCGGGGTAGAATGGCTTCTAAAAAAGACGAATCACAAGACAAGGCCGCCAAGGGCGGCGAGATGTCCGTACGTGAGGCAGGGAAAAAAGGCGGTAATACCGTCCGCGATCGCTATGGGTCGGGCTTTTACGAAGAAATCGGCCGCAAAGGCGGCCAGGTCACCCGCGAGCGGCATGGGGCCGAATTCTACGAAACGATCGGGCAAAAGGGCGGCAAAGTCGTCAAAGAAAAATACGGCCCGAACTTTTATGAGGAAATCGGACATAAAGGCGGACAAAAGGTCAAGAAGTTGATCGCCGACGCCAAGAAAAAAATTGAAGAAGATTCCGCAGCCCAAGCAGCCCAAGTGGCCGAAGCAGAAAAAAAACAGAAGGGCTAATTTTTAAGAACCCGGCGGGAGCAACGCTACCTGCACGCACCATGACTTAACAGCCGTCGCGCCTCTACGGAGATGCTCGACGGTTTTGTTTTGCCGTCGGCTTGCAGAGCCATGACCAAGCGTCCCGGCGTGGTCCAGATGAGACCGCGGTCCTTGAAGGGTGCCGGGACGCACGGGTTGCTCGTCAGATCTGCGTTCCCAAGCTTGAGCAGGGCTGTGGCTTGGGGCCACTCTTGGAGAACCATCGCCCGGCCGTCCGACGCGTACTCAAAGGCGATGCCGATGCTTTTGCGGCTATCGGCGCCCGAAAGCGGCGAGATCAACGCGACGTCGATGAGCTGGCCTTGGGCGGGGATGTAGGGCGAGAAAGCCACCGCCTGGACGGCCTTCGCCAAGGGCACCCGCCGGCCGAGTTTTGAAACCAGCGTGGCGGAACGTGAAACGTCGCTCTGAGGCGCCGGCGGCGCGGCCGGCCGCCGGACAGACGAACACGCCGTCGTCGTAAACGCCAGGACCAGAATAGCCGCAAGGACTCGCGCGCTTTGCACCCGCCGACTATTCGCGTAGCGCCCTCGATCTCCGGCCGCCTTCTTTGAGCTAGAAGTTGAACCGTCCGCCGATTTTCCCTAAATGGATGTCGCCGGTTTGAACGTTGAAGGTTGCATTTTGCACGAGCATGGTATCGGCCCCGGTTTTGATCACGCTCGGGTGGCTGAGGGTGAGCATCCGGTTTCCGTTCGACCACACGATCAGATCGGTGTCGAACGAACGTGCGGCCGTGCCCTTGAGAAGCGTTACGTGCACCTTACCGGTTGCCGTGAAGTCTTGACTGAGCGTGTTAACCGAAACGTGTTTGGCGGAGATCGTAATGTACGGCTTCCCTTTTTTGTAAAACACGCCGTTGTGAATGCCGTCGATTTCGGCGAGCGATCCGTCGGGCGAGGTTTGCGCGTGGTCGTAGGAAAGCGACCACGTTTTGGTCGACATCTTGTGCGCGGTTACGCCGCCTGCGCCCAAAAAAATCGGGTGCGCGCCGGGCAGCGGCGGCAAATCGTGTCCCGATAGCACGACGCCTTCGACCGCGATGCCGAGAAGCGCGACGAGTGCAAGTTGCCAAAATGTTTTCCAGCGGCGCCAGAGCGCGGGTTTAGGCACGCGCGTATTTCCTGCGAAGTACCGGCAGCGTGAGACCCAGATAGAGGAATACGAGCCCAATGAGGACGGGCGTCGGGCCGATTCGTGCAAACATCGAACCGGGAGGCAGGCCGACCATGCCGAGTACGACGGCTTCCCGGTTGAGATCCGTGCGTTCCGTGTAGCGCCCGTCGGGTGCAATGATTCCCGAAATTCCGGTCGATGCGGCGCGCACGATCCACGTGCCGGTCTCAATCGCGCGCATCTGCGCGATTTGCGCGTGTTGGTAGGGGCCCGAACTCGTACCGAACCATGCGTCATCTGTCGAAACGACGAATATCTGCGCGCCGTTACGCATCTGCGCGTGTGCGAGATCCGCAAAGGCGGATTCCCAGCAGATGAGCGGTGCAAACCGCAAGCCGCCCGCATCGTAGACGCCGTCGGTATGTCCGGTGCCGAAGTCCGTTATAAGGCTGCTGTACGGGATCCAGCTCAAGAATGCTTTCCCGGGGAAGGCTTCCGTGAACGGCACGAGTTGGCGTTTATCGTAGACGTTGACGAGCGCACCGCTGGGATCGTAGATGAATGAGGAATTGAAATACCGGCCGTCGTGTTCGTTGATGCTGCCGGTCACGAGCGTGGTCTGCAACGAACGCGCGAGCAATCCAAGCCGGTTCGAAAGCCCCGGATCTCGCGCAAGGTCCGTCGTCATCACCGTTTCCGGCCACACCACAAGCTGCGGTTTAAACGACGCGGCACGCCGCGTGAGTTCGACGTATCTGTTTTCCGCTTTTGTAAGCGTGGCTTTGTTCCACTTTACATCTTGCGAGATGTTGCCTTGCACGGCCGCAACCCGGATGGATGCGGCCGCTGCGTGCCGCGCCGGCCACGCGAGCCAGCAACCCGCCCAAAGTACCAAAAGGACCGCCAGCGCGTAAGCGACGTTGCGGTTATTGCGACGGTCGACCGCTTGCGCCAAATAGGCGCCGATCGTGCACACCACAAACGTCACGCCGAACGTTCCAACATACGGCGCAAACACCGCAAGCGGCGAGTCGGCCTGCGTGTAACCCAACTGCGCAAACGGTGCACCCATCACGCCGATCGAACGCAGCCATTCAAAAATGGTGAATGCTGCCGCAGCCCCGAGGGGCGCAACGAATGCGGGTGCGCGCTCGAACGCAAATACCGCACACACGGCTGCGCAGGCGACAAACAAACCCTCGATCATCGTGGGTATGAGAACGAAAAACGGCGCGAAATTGCCAAGCAAGTGCCCGACCGTAAAGCCGAACCAGTTGGACGAGAGATAGAAAAACAGCGTCCCGCCGAACCAACCGTACCAAAAGGCGCGTTTCCAGGACAGGCGTTGCCAGGTCCAGAACAGGCCCGCCGCCCCAACCGGCGCCAGCCACCCGGCGTTGTACTTCGGAAACGCGAGTGCAAGCGCGCATGCGGCCGCGATGGTGACGGTCAACTCGACTACGCGAATTGAGGTAAGGATGCTCCGCAAGCTCGCTCTCTCCGTGCTCATTACGACAGTTATTCTCGTTGCGTGCGGCCGCCAAGTGACCCCGGACCGGACCACGCCTGGGGCATATAACGGCGCGCTTCCCGGACGCATGCTCATCAAATACCGCACCGCGAGCGCGATGGATTTCAACGCGGTAAGATATCTGATCGTCTTTAATACGAGCGGCAACGGCGGAGCACCTTATACGAACGCCTACAACAACGGCTACGCGAACATTACCTTCGTGATTGCGGTGGGCGGTTCGGCCGGCACCGTCGGCGCCAAAGTGTAT